>JAGLQE010000249.1 GCA_023137005.1 Thermoplasmata archaeon | reverse complement strand
AAGATCAAGGTCCTTATATCATGCCAGAACGCATTTTTTCTGCTACGTATGTAAACCATCAAAATTAATATCGTGGCCAGGAAGGTAATGACATCTATGACCCCTACAGGATTCATGATTCAGCCTCCTGCTCCGCAGTAGGCCTGTCATGAAAATTTATTATATTATTACTCATAACAATTTTCATGATTCGACCTCCTGTTTACCAAACACCTTCCAGCTCCAGTAGGCCAGCATCAGGGCGGATGATGCATAGCACATATGCTCAATCATATTCAATAATTCATTCAAGAAGAAACCCTCAAGTATCGTGAATACCCATCCTATCAGAATAATGATATAGGCATATACGAATAGATTGTATCCTGGAAATCCCATCAGGACCTGGCTTGTCTTGGGGTCAAGATGATTTTTCAATATGAAAATAAGTACGCCGATACCGAGTATGAACAATATTATCTCATTTTCCTGAAAGGCCATTATTCGTCAATCCCCTTTATGATCTATCACTGGCAGAGCTTTGTACCGTTTTTCCTCACCCAGTCTTTCAAGGAGAGCATTTATCTCCGTTTTCAATTCCACCATCTTCATTTCTCTGTCCACTGAGAGACTACCGAATTTCTCCAATTCCGCGGTCTTCATCCTGGTCTTCTTTTCCATTTCCTTTCTCTCACTTATATCACGGAACACGCCCTGCGATACTGGCTTGCCATTTATCTGTATGACACGGGCTGTTATATCCACGGGGATCTCACGACCATCTGGGCGGACAATATATGATTCGGTTGGAGATGCAGTACCTTTTTCCTTTGCTTCGTTCATGTGTTGCTTGAAATCTTCTTTGCCTTTGATCCAGTCAGGGTGAAGCTTGGATTGATGAAGTCCCACGACATCATCCCAGGGCATTTTCATAAGTTTTAATGCCGCACTGTTCGCATCGATGATAATGCCTGTTTCTACTTCTGCAAGGAAGATAGCATCCGGGGCATTTTCGAATAATTCTCTGTACCTTTCCTCACTTTCCTTCAAGGCATCTTCCACTTGCTTACGCTCGGTGATATCCTTAACTCTTGCCTGTAAGAATGCCTTGCCTCCGATTTCCACTCGACTCAATAATATAGTAGCATAGAAATCTTCTCCTCTCATTTTTTTGTGAGTCCATTCGAAGAAATTCTCCCCTTCCTCCATGGCAATACCTATCATTTCCTTTGATTTTACAAGGGATGATTGACCATCAGGTTGATATTCTGGGGATATCTGCCAAGGTGCCAATGAAATGAATTCTTCCACATCCTTCACTCCGAACATCTCCATTATTTTATTGTTTCCAGATGTGAATTTCCATTCAGGGGGTTCCAGGGTCATTACCGCATCACCGGATGTTTCATAGATGATCCTATACTTTTCTTCACTTTCCTTCAGGGCTTCTTCTGCCTGCTTGCGCTCGGTGATATCTATGACAATGCCTCTAAAACCATCTGTTTTTCCTTTGCGTATGATATGGGTCAAATGTAAAAGCATTGGAAAAGTGGATCCATCCTTTCTCAATGCCAGATATTCAACCAATCCCTTATCCTCACCCCTCATACGTCCAGCAAGGTTTTCCCTGACACGGTCGATCTCCTTAGGGTCCACCAGGTCAATACAATTCAAATTCAGCAGATCTCCTTTATGGTATCTAAATATCTCGAAGGCATGGTGATTGGCGTACTTCAGATCAAGATTTAGGTCTGCTTCAAAAATAGCTTCTGGTAGCATATCTGCCATTTCTCTGAATCGTTCCTCGCTTTCCTGTAAAGCCGCTTCAGCCAATTTTCTCTCCGTGATATTCCTTATTATTCCTGAAAATCCTAATAGTTCTCCATCAGGATCCTTCATTGCGGTTATCGAGTATTCAATAGGGATGTGCTTTCCATTGCAATCGACGGCAATGGATTCGTGATTTTGAATGATGCCAGTCTCTCTGACCTTCATCATTACCTCTCTTTCCTTATCCCTCAAGTTCTCTGGAGCCAGTGTGGCTATTGGTCTGCCCATGAATTCTTCAGTATCATAGCATAGCATTTCCTGAGCCTTTTTATTCCAGGAAGTTATATTTCCAAAAGGATCTGTTGTGATTATTGCATCACTCGCACCCTCGAAGATACTTTTGTATCTTTCCTCACTTTCCCGTAATGCGGCCTGTGTTAGTTTACGTTCAGTGATATCTCTTGCTAAGGACATGACCATGGTTTGTCCTCCCAGATCAAATGCCCTAGAACTTATCTCAACTGGTATCTTTTTTCCATCTTTCGTAATGTGAACTGCTTCAAATATCCGCCATTGCCCTTCTTGAAGTTTTTTTCGGACTTCTTGTCTTCCTTGTTCCTGAGCATTTGCAGGAGCACTGATATCTTTTGGTGATAATTTAAGCAGCTCTTCTTGAGTATAGCCCAATAGCTTGCAGGCAATATCATTCACCTCAATAAAATTTGAGAAGCCCTCATCTTTTAACACATGAACATAGATAGCATCTCCAGCTTTCTCAAAAAAGCCCTTGAACCTCATCTCACTCTTGGCAAGAGCGAGCTCTGCCTTTGTTTGCTTGGTGATATCCCTATCAAAGGCCAGAACTCCGATGAACTTTCCCTCAGCATTGGTCAAAGGAATGCCTTTGCGCCAGATATCAATTGTCTCACCACTTCCATTAATGATCTGAATGGTGCCATCCACCTGTTCAAGGCGCTTCAGTTTTGGGAAGTTCTCACGAAATACCTCGACCGAGGCTGGTGTCATGAATGAGGAAAGATGTTTGCCAATTATCTCATCTCTTGGATATCCATAAAGGCTTTCCGTGCTGATACTGCACTCGATGACAACTCCTTTGTCATCCACATAGAACACACTGTCCGGAGCATTATCGAACATCGTGCGGTATTTCTCTTCACTCTCTATCAGGGCCTCATAAGGAACCCTACCATTATCATTTGGATCTGAAATCGAAATATTGTTATTGTGTTCCATTTTCAATGATTGGTCTTTCTTCCCATCTTTATCATCTTCACCATGTTCCCCACTCATATCGTTCTCCCCGATGATTGTAATGATTTTCTTTATATATATATTATTTCAAATCACTTCGATCTTCATTTAATGGGCCAAGACAATCCTTCATTGCCCGTATCAGGTCATTGAACTCGAAGGGTTTTATCACATAACCTCTGGCCCCTGCTTCCCTGGCATCTTCTTTCATCTTTGGATTGTAAAGGGCACTTACCACGATTATCCTGGCATCCTTGTCGAATGCGATTATTTCTTTTGTCGCAGTGATGCCATCCTTTTCCGGCATCGCGATATCCATCAGGATCACATCGGGCTTCAGTTTCTTATATTGCTCTACCGCCTCGACACCGTTCATGCACTGGGATACCACATAGTAACCTTGCTTGCTAAGCATGAACTTCAATACCTTCTGGGTAACCTCGGAATCCTCAGCTATCAGGACTGTTTTCTTCATATCATCCATCAATCATCACCTACCATCTTTCCAAATAATATGGGCTCGGGCATTCTTTCCTGCTCGTCCTCATCCAGTAGCTTCCCGATAAGGCCTGCGAAAGATTCCTTGATAATACTTGAATTGGAAAATGCATATGTCTTGATTATCTCTAAATAATCCGAATACTGGGATTGTAGCACATGCATGTACTTGTCCAGTTCTTTCAGATTACGGAAAGCACAGTGGATGATATGCGTTATCTGGCCCTCCTGGACTCGATATATCGCCACGATATTCGGATTGGCCGCGATCTTCTCCTGCACGCCAATTCCGCCCTTGTATCTCCAGCCTTCCGGGGTCAGCTTGGCCAGGATTATGGCAAAGGCATTGATATCCATCTCATCATAATCTATTGAAACAGTGTATCCCTCTATAACTCCATTCCTCTCGAGCTTCTTTCTTATCTTTCCCACTGCCTGAGAGGTAATGCCGAGCTCTGTTGCAATGTCCTTATCGGTGACCTTACCGTTCTTGAGCAGGCATTTTATCACATATTTCTCATGTTTTGTTAGATTCATCGATTAACATCATACATTTTATAGCACTTAAAGTTTATTATCGAAATCTCATTAGTGAAATAATTTGAAATAACAAAGCCAGTGAAAATAATTTATTAATGATGTATTACAAAAAATAGGAAGCCAGACATATATTCGAAGAGGGAATCTCAATAATGAGAAAACACTCGAAAATATCGGTGTTAACATATTCACAATCTTAATGTTTCAAAAGTAAACAAAAAACAATAAAAATGTTTATAAGAAAAACTTATATACCCCGAATGATATACACTTATTGTCGAGCAACGACACGGAAGAAGGTGAAGAAATGAAAATAGAAAACAGGAACAAGGAAGATGAATTGAAGTTGACAGAATTCGTCCAGTGCTTGAATAATACAATAATGATAATAGAAGATCATATTCAAAAGAGCGCGCATGGGCTGAAGGCCAGCTCTCTGGGATGATACAGATGCCTGGAGAACTCTTCGATGAAATGGTTAAGGTCATTGAAACCTCGATATCCATAGAGGACCCAAAAGGCCTGGTTGAAGAGCAGTGTTCTTTCATTGGAAAAGTACCGGATGAGCTCACTTCGGATGATGGAAGTTTCCTCGTCCTATCTATCATGACCAATTTGGGAGACTCGATCACCAAAGAAGAGTGGGAAAAGCTTGATGCAGGATTCAAAGAACTGCTCAGCGAAGAAGTAAAGATCCACGGCAAGGTCCGGGGCGGGATCATAAAAGGCATAATGCAATATTATTCATTCAAGAAAGGGCAAAAGGGACTGGAACTTCTTGAGATCAGAACACATCGATCAACCAAGTTCAGGAATGACAGTTGGTATCCTGCGACCATACTTGGCGACCTGCTGGTGAGCATAGACGATATGTACGGGGCAGAATACAGTAGATCCAAAGAGATTGGAGAATATATAATATTGAACAATCATATATTACCTATATTCCACTGGTTTAACAGAGAGAATAATGAACAGGAAATCGCATTGAAGAATCTTCAAGAACTATTACTTCTAGATGATTTCAAAGTTGATTCGAACAATGGTAATTGCAATTTCTCATTTACGGGTTTGAACACACACCAATTACAGCAATTCATTTTAGGGATGTGCAATGGGATCCTGAAACTTCGCGAGTGCAATGGCAATGGAAATTCCATCAAGGTTGAAGAATCAGAAGAAGGTGTTCTAAATTATTCCTTCAAAACCGAGGAAAAAACATCCGAGTCAAGGGGGTGGGCTTAATGGAGACCGCCGCCCAGACACCGATGGAATCCTATCTGGAGGACATTCAGGACCCAGAATGTAATTGTGTGCAATGCAGGCTTAACAGGATGGAATCCATTATTTCCAATTTAACCGAGAAATTATCACGATTACAGGAGGCAGAAAATGATAGCTAATTCGTATCATGCAACTGCCAGATTTATTGAATCATCCCCAAGCCCTTGGGGAGCCCTCCCAATCATCTCCTCCTCTCCTGCAGGGAGAAATTACCCTGCAGTATTTTCTTTTTTTGTTGGACAGAGAGGTAGAGAGGAGAATGTCATAGAAGATCACGATCACGGAATCAAGGAAAAAATGATAATAGAAGAATATAAGGAGGTAAAATTATGAAAATAGGAATGAAATTGATGATGAGCTTCACAGTGGTTGCTGTACTGCTCGTCGCAAATCTAGTAGTAGGAAGTATAATGGATGCCGAGGTAGACGAAGCATGGACTGGAATGGAAGGGGCGAATCAGGATATCAATGACATTAATGCCTTAGCACTAGGCATTAATGAAGAATTTGCCCATGGAATGAGATATTTCACCATCGATCGAACAAAGGCCGATCAATTGGCCGAGACCCTGGAGCATAAAGAAGAACTCTGTGAGGCCAATGATCTTATGTTTGCCTCGATCCAAGCAGATTTTGAGTCAAAGGCTGATGAATGCGAGGTACACGAGCATTTGGCCGAGGACCTTGAGATACTGAGTGTGGTCATGGAAACAATGGATGAAGCCTTTGAAGAGAATGCCACATTCTATCCAACAGATACTGGCAGAGTGAATGTAGAGCTGTTCACCACCTTCTATGCAGAGCAGATGGAGATCATCCTGGGCCATGAACATGAAGAGGAAGCTGCAGACCATGACGATCATGAAGAGGAAGAAGATGATCACATGGGCATCAAGCACATGATAGGCGTACTTTACGACGAGAGTGAAGAAGCAGAGGAAAAGGTAGAGAATGCTGAAGTGTTGGAGCAATTATCTGCTCAACTGTTCTCAGTAACAGCGATCGTACTCCTGTTCCTTGTTGGTTTCCTGATAACGAATTCCATCACATCACGGTTGAAAGAGACCACGGATGCTGCCCAGAAAGTCAGAGAAGGAAAATTCGACTTTGCAGTTTCAGAAGCAGGCAATGATGAAGTGACCGACCTTTCCAAGGCCTTCAACCAGATGGTACTCAGCATAAGACTAATGGCCGGAGACCTGGACGAGGAGATGGCTGGAGAAGAAGTGAACGGATCACAGGATACCGAGTGAGTGGAGCTGATATCATGGATGATGAAAGAAAGGAGGTGAAGAAATGGCTAACAGGTTCGCAGACAGCATAGAGAAACTACTGTCGCCCCTGGTTGGTGATTTCGTGGCCAAGATGGCTGTGAAATCCCAGTGCAGGGCCATTGGCATCACCCCGGAAGATATCGGACCACAACATCTGCCAGACCTGGCCAAGAAGATCGGTGCCGCCCTGGCATTCCAGGGAAAGAAGGCCGAGGCAGACGGGATCATAAGAAAGATCCAGAGCATGAGGTGAAAGATATGAAAATAGAATTGAAATGGAAGCTAACACTGGCCATAGTGTTCTATGGTATTACAATACTAGGAATTTCTGGCTTAATAATGGAGATACTCATAGATAAAGCTACAACAGAAATTGTCCTAGCATTGGTGCCTATTGTGTCAGCTATGGCATTGATCTACGGGACCTACTTTGGTAAGACACTCATGGATATGCGCCCGATAATAGAAATGACTGATGCTGC
>JAGLQE010000248.1 GCA_023137005.1 Thermoplasmata archaeon | reverse complement strand
AAAGGGAAGGGAGGGGCTAGCCTTGTCAGAAGGGATGGGATGCACTCTAACAACTAGCCCAAAATCCCCATTACTCGCATAATCGCGGTCATATAAAAAGGTTTTGAATTAACCTTATATATAGAAATGTTAAAATTTAATAAATCGAATGAAAACCTCCGACCTTTTCTTATTAATGAGAATGCTTTTTAATTAATTAAGTTGATCGGTGGTCCGAAGCCTCCTGTATTGATACATTATTAGGCACGAACTGTTTCTAATATGATGCAAGCAACCTTAAATATTCCTGCATCTTTATTGAATGATAATGTCAGAACCACAGGTTCATAGGCCGCAGAGATCATGCGAAGATTGCGGCTCACAGGCCGCCTTCATCGTGGACAATCAGAGTTGGTATTGCTCCAAGTGCAGGAAATATCTTCCCGCAGTCCAAGCTCAGCAACCAGCACAGGCCCAACAGCCCGCCTACCAATATCCGGGGCAGGCTCAACAGCCAGTCTATGGAACCCAGCCAGTTTATCATGCCCCAGCAGCTCAACCAATATATGCTCAGCCGATCCAATATGCTCAGCCACAGCAACAAACCGCATACCAGGGTCACGGCCAAACACAGCAGGGGCATGTACAACCTACCCAGGCCTACCAGCCAGCACTTCCAAGCGTGGAGATGGCGAGGGCCAAGGTCCATAATAGCGTGACCCATCGGAGCAGAACGGACACGATCCTCTCGACCATGTGGCCAACCATCCTGATAATCGTTCAATTTTTACTCATCATATTCGTGTTCTTTGGAGTATTCTCCTTCATCGACGAGGTAGATGTGGACATAGCCGACCCCTATGCTAGCAACCCATCGAACGCCTTCATTGCCGTGATCGTTATCGGCTTTCTCCTGCAAATGATCTACACAGTGATGCTATGCTACCTCGTTTATCACCTGGTCTTGAGGATGGACGACCATTTCGAGAGGGATGGTCTGTTCAGAAAGGGATTGATGGAATTCATAGATGCTAGTTCAATGTCAAAGAATGTGGACACGAATGTGGAAAGATGGACCATGAACACCATAGACATGAACTCCTCTATAAAGGAGGGAAAGAAGGGGGCCATCACCTGGGCCATGCTCACGGGCATATTTTCATTCATACCGGTTATCGGCATCTTATTCCTGCTTTATGTGATGCATTTTCTCACCGACAGTCTCATCGATCATGACTTCAACCAGTTGAATTTCAATCGCCAGGTCAATGGAGCCCTGGCCAAGCTGGGTAAACCCATAGTGGCCTCGGGATCTTGGACACACACTCCCCGGAGGAGCACTTCCCTTTATGTTATCCTGACCATCGTCACCCTGGGTTTCTTTTTGCCCTACTGGTGGTTTGTGGCGATCAAAGATTGGAACATACATTTTCAGAATCAATGGAGATCCGAGGACGAGGTCCTCATCATCATGCAGGATTGATAAAATGGGCAATGTGAAGAAGCTACCTGTGAGTTATCTGGCCATCGCCTTTGGCCTTGGAGCCGTGGCAGGGTTCATAGCCATCTGGGGCGAGATGGGGATGATGCTGAACAATTTCGGTATCATCTTTCTGGAACCCACAGCAATTACCGTATTTTCCGCGGTCATCGTGGCACCACTGGTGGAAGAGCTGGCCAAGCCCCTTGGCATCTACATGATCCAGGGTGATGAAGAACCGGACCTCTCACTTCAGAACTGGGTCGTGCTCGGAGCCATGGGCGGGCTGGGATTCGCGGTACTGGAGAATATCCTATACGCCTCCAATGTACTATCTTTTGGAACAGATGTCGCCCTCGGGCTTCTTTTACTACGGTTTCTCCTGCCACTTCACATGATCGCATCCGCCATCACTGGCCTTGGATTCGGTCTCTGGGTCAAGACGAGGAAGGGAATTTACTTCGTAATATGCATATTCATCGCAATGCTCATACACGGCCTATTCAATTTCGCTGCTATATTTGTTGGCTGACAAAGAGCCAAACGGGTTGGTTGACATGACACTGCCCAAAGGAACCATGACCGGATCGCTAAAGGTCCTTGCACCCCTCTTAATCTGGATGAGTATTGGCTGGTTCTCGTATCCATATCTTATCAAGGACATCGCCGATGCCGCGGGGGAGAGCATGAACATAGAGGAAGTGAGAACTTTTTCCCTCATCATGACCGGGGTGTGCCTGAGCCTGGGTATCCTTTTTGGGATCATGGGCTTCAGAGGCAAGACAGTTGATGAGAACGAGTTCAAGAGAATGACCGGAGAACTGGTCATATGTCAGCATTGCCATCGGGAAGCTGAGAAAAAGCCCGAGACCATCAAGTGCCAGCACTGTGACGGTTATCTCTGAGTTCTATCATATGCCAGACAGATGCTCCCGGGCCATTCCTTGTTCTGCCTAGATCTTCTTTATCTTTCCCAGAATAGGCTCATACACCAATCCCTTATCCAGCAGGCTCATGATGGCCTCCTCGAAATCAGGCTTACTGATCTTGGCCTTCTTGGCTCCAGCCTCGATATCCGACCATTCAACACCACTGCCTTCCTTGTCCATATCACCTACAAGACCCAGTATCTTTGTTTCCGAATCTGTAAGGTCATCATCACTGGCCTCCTCCGAGTCATTGGCACTGTCTGGTGCGGGTTCCGGCGCATCTATGTCCCCGGCCATGACCTCGATGGCCTCCTCCTCCATATTATCATAATCCGCATAATCACCCTTATCATCATGCTCGATCGGGGCCATATCATCTATCTCGGACTTATTCTCTGGCAGGAGGTAGTACAGGGATTCCTTCAGCATGGTGTAATACCTGCTGGTGGGGAAATCCGGATATTCATCTATGGCTATGACCAGGCCCTTGCTCAGGCTCTCGCTGTATCCTAATTTCATTAGCTCGTCGACAGATGGCTCGGACATCTTCCGGGCTTCCTCATAGGCTTCCAATCTCTCTTTCAAAGCCTTGCAGGACTCGAGGACCCAGTAATCTCTGACATCCTCCGTGACCTCACGAACCACCTCTGGACTGATGGAGACATAGACCACCCCATCCTCCGGAGAGTATGTTCTGGCCTTGCCGATTATGGCAACATAGGCAGGTGGCCTAACTTTGGAAAGGGCCAATGCGGCTTCCGGTTGATACTGCCCGGCCGAGATGGAGAAGGACCCAGTTGGGTCGGTCATCCTCGCCCTCCACATGGGTTCAGCCGGTGTGCCGAGATTCTCCAGGTCGGTGACAACACCCACCACGAAGACACGGTTCATCCTGGCTCCCAGAGGCGATATCAGATGGCTGGGACTCATTTCCTCCTGACTCTCTATCTTGATACTGGAATCATTGAATTCGGATGCGAAAACTCGCCATGCGACCTCTCGTTTCATTCTAGCACCTCCATGAGAGTACGGGCCTCATTTTCAACATCGAGCTTGAGAAATTCAATGTCATTGACTATCATGAAAAGCCCAAAATCGTCCATGGACACATTGCCTATGGCCCTAACTGGCTTGGCCAGCATGAGCTCGGAGAACTGGTCCTGGATTATACTGAAATCCATTGCATCCTTGGCCTCATCGAGGCAGGTCTCAAGAGATTTGCCAATGAGCTTCTCGGATAGTTCTTTACCGATGACAGCAGTCATAGCCCCTGTGCCATCATCCATAACGGCCTTCACTCTCATATCAGGGATACCTTCCACCTTCTCGTGGATCATGCAGATGTTCTTTTTGATGGCACGATTGCATTCCGGGCATCGGAATATCAGGCCGCTTCCATCTCTCACATCCAGCACCATGGCATCCACCTGTGCATCCAGCATTCCGCCACCATTTACCAGGCCCAGTATATTACTGCTCACTGGTTTGGACAATTCCTTGGTAGATGGCAGCTTTTCCTTGGACTTGTCAACACTGTCTGGATCGAAATTGACTTGTGGCATATTCCTCCAAGAGCGAATATAACCATTATTGATCTGGATAACATCACCGATCTTCATCTTGGCCTTGCCCCAGCAGGTATAGGATATCTTACCGGTCTCATCCGCGATCGTACCTGATACAAGGGTCTTCATTTCCTCTTTGACCATGACCTCGCGCTCTTCCCTGAAGATCACTCTAGCCAGGACATTGATATTGCGGTCCCCGTCCTTGATCTCGGATATCTTCACATCCCTTCCCGGACCTCGTGGACCTGCCTTGACTTCGGGCACATCGTCCTTGTTCCCCATTTCCACAATGCCCCGATTTCCAACATTGACTTGCGGCTGCTCCCTCCATTCTGTTATGTAGGCGGCCTCGATCTTGATAACATCGCCCTTTTCCAGGGTGAGATCGGCCTTCTCCCAGATCGTGAAAGGGATGGTCCCGGTCTCATCACCCAGAATTCCAGAGAGAATTGTCTTCTGCTCGCCCTGGGCGGTTATCTCCTTCTCATTGACAAATACAATTCGTGCCAGCAGGTTCACATCAAAGTCCGCCTCGGTGGTGATATCCGATATCTTCACGTCCTTGGTCTCTTTGGGTGGACCACCTCCGCCATTGCCCCCGGTTCTGGGTGGAAGAGCATCCTTGGATTCCTTGCTTATGACCCCTCGATTTCCAACATTTATCTGGACCTCGTCCCGATACTCGGTCGTGTAGGCGGATTCTATCCTGATGACATCGCCCTTCTCCAAGGTGAGGTCGCCTTTCTCCCAGATGGTGAAAGAACAGGAGCCTGTAGTATCAGCCAAAAAACCAGAGAATATCTGTTTTTGCTCGCCCTTGGCGGTTATCTCCCTCTCTGCAACAAAGGTGATCCTGGCCAAAATGGTCACATTATTCTCCCCAGGTTCCAGTTCAGATATCGTTCTATCGATACCATCCATATCTCCCAGTGAAATATCATATTTCTTGGCAATACTCTTTTTTGCCTCGGTCGCCGGTATCTTGAACTCCACAACGAATTTCAGGAACTCAGCCTCTATCTCATCCCTACTGGCCTTGTCGCCAATAGCCTCAACTAATAAGTCTATATCTTTCTCGTATTCTTTTTCCATTGGATCACATCCTTGTTTACTTGGTGATCAAGTGAATCCCTATTGGAGGTGAGGTATATAAGGCTTATATGGAGGAGGGTGAAAGTACTCGGGAGCTGTGCCTTAGAAAAGATTGATATAAATCATTTAGTAATATTAATATACACTCTTCCCATGTCCCTATATCCCCAAGACAAACACCCACAGGGAGGAGGATGAAAAATGAAACTTCAGGAGCATCTGGCAGGCCATGAACCCGAGTTGCGTGACCTGGTATTGAAGATAGGCGAGTCAGGTAAGAAGATACACAGAGGATTTGCCAGCCGCCAGTCGGTATCCAATACCCAGAATGTCTATGGAGAGACACAGATGGCCCTGGACAAGTGGGCGGATCAGGTCCTGATAGATGATCTACGTGCTTCGGGACTCGTAAGACACCTGGCCTCGGAGGAACAGCCCGATGTGCTGGAATTCGAGGGGGCGAAGGCGGACTATGGCATAACCCAGGACCCGCTGGATGGTTCTTCCCTTATCGGAGTGAACCTGGCTGTTGGGACCATTATCGGGATATTCAAGGGCAGTGTTTTGGTTCCGGGAAGAGAAATGGTTGGAGCCATGTACATTCTATACGGGCCGCTTACCACCCTGACCTATTGTTTGAGAAAAGGCGTTCACGAGTTCGTGCTCGATGATAATGGGGATTATGTTCTTCAAAAGGAGAATATTCGAATACCGGATGGCAAGATATTCGCTCCCGGAGCCCTTCGCAAGAACTATCTATTTGGGCATATGAAATGGATAGAGGCACTGGAGGCCGAGGGATACAAGATAAGGTTCAGCGGTTCTTTCGTGGCTGATGTTCACCAGATCCTCCATAAGGGAGGTGTGTTCACCTACCCGGGCTATGTGGGAAAAGAGGGTGGAAAATTACGATTGCTCTTTGAGGGAAACCCCATGGGCTTCATAGTGGAGCAAGCAGGAGGAGCCACCAGTGATGGGAGGATGAGCCTTCTGGACATTGAGCCTGATGGTGTGGCCCATCGTGTGCCGATATACGTTGGTGGAAAGAAAGAGATCGATCTTATTCATAAATTCAATTCAGAGGTTTGATCAGAGAAGGATGTGATTAATTGTACGAACCAATACCCGGAAATGTGATATTCGAGGCCTTGAGGGACAAGGGTGCGATAATAATGGCAGTGAACGCCAGAACCACGGTCGGAGTGGCAGAGGGCGTATTCAGGGCCGCCAAGGACCTGGACACGGCCGTGATATTCGAGATCGCCAGGACAGAGTGCAACCAGGACATCGGATATACGGGGATGACCCCGACGGATTATGCGGAGAGGATCAAGGAAGCGGCGGTCAAGGTCGGCTTCGATATGTGGGCCCTGCATGCGGACCACATAACCGTGAAGAAGGGCGATGCAGAGGACATTGCCAAGACCAAGGAACTGATCGACGAGCAGGTGGCGGCAGGATTCACCTCATTCGCGATCGATGCTTCACACCTATTCGACTTTCAAGGCGGGAATCTAAGAGAAGAATTATCGCTCAATATCAATGTCACCACCGAGCTGGCCAAGTACATTGAAGAGAAGATGAGTGGCAAGCCCTTTGGCCTGGAGGTCGAGGTTGGCGAGATCGGCAAGGAGGATGACAGCGGCAAGGTCGTGACGAACCCGGACGAAGCCGTCACATTCATAAAGGCCCTCAATGAGAATGGGGTATTCCCGCAGGTACTGGCCATTGCCAACGGGACGTCTCATGGAAACATATATGATGAGCACGGGAACCTCATGGAACAGGTGAGCATCGACATAAAGCAGACCAAGGCAGTTGCTCAAGCCCTCAGGGATGTGGGTTCGGATGTCAGGATCGCCCAGCACGGAATTACTGGCACACCCAGGGAATTGATAAATCTCTTGTTCCCAAAAGGCGATATAATCAAGGGCAATGTGGCAACCTTCTGGCAGAACCTGATGTTCGATGTGGTACAGGTCTATGATCCGGACCTATACAAGGATATATGGAACTGGACCATAGAAAATTATAAGCCCAATAATCCAGGAAAGAAGGACAATGAGATATGGGGAAAGAATGTGAAGCAGGCCATCAAGCCCTTCCACGACCGCCTCTATTCTCTCGACCAGGATGCGTTGGATACCATCGAATCCCTTTCATATGCTGAAGCTCGAATATTCTTCAGATCATTTGGCTCCGCAGGAACTGCCAGCATAGTTAGAAAAAGCATGGAGGGATGAATATGGAAACACCCGTTATAGCCATCAATATGAAGACCTACCCGCAGTCCAGTGGTGAGGCAGGAAGAAATCTGGCAAAGCTGTGCCAGGAAGTTGCGGAAGAAAGTGGAAAGAACATAGCCATAGCTCCTCAACAGACCGATCTGGCCTTATTCTCCCTGGATTATCCAATACCCATATTCGCCCAGCACGTGGACAATGTGGCGCAAGGTAGTACAACCGGTCGTGTCACGCCAGAGAATATCTGGTCAATTGGATGTGCTGGCACCCTGATCAACCACTCGGAATACAGGATCGATGCAGAAGATGTTCGCCTCCTGGTCCAGAAATGCAGGAACCTGGCCCTGACGACTATCGTGTGTACCAAGGATGCGACGGAATCCAAGGCCTATGCCGAGTTCAAGCCGGATTTCATAGCTGTCGAACCTCCTGAACTTATAGGGGGCGATATCTCGGTGACCACGGCCAAGCCAGAGGTGATCGAGGACTCGGTCGCCATGGTGAAAGCCAGCTCCCCGGATGTGAAGGTCCTTTGCGGTGCGGGAGTGAAGAATGGCAAGGATGTGAAGATGGCCATAGAGCTTGGAGCAGAAGGTGTTTTATTGGCTTCAGGGGTTGTGAAGGCCGAGGATCAGAGGGCGGTATTGCTGGACCTGGTAAGTGAACTGTGAGCACATGGTCCTAGAGTGAGCTTCGATCACTCCTTTTTCCTTTTCCTAAGCTTGACCATTACTATCGCGACAATAGACACGGCGATCACTATCGTGATTATAAGATAGATATCAAGACCCAATCCATTGGTCTCAGATATATCCGCAATAAGGCCAGCATCCTCAACATTATCGTATTCATCCTTGGCAACTGATAAGAATTCATAATAGCCATCATGCTTCAGCATATCGAAATCCCATGACCAGGGGGCGGTTGGATCGGTCTCATACACGGTCCATGATCTCCAATTCACATTGTCTTCGGAATATCTGTACATGAGCACTACCTCGGTCACAGAGGAATGGTTATCATTGGCTTCCGCATTTATTGTCCAGTGGTCCGAAGCTTTTATGACCTCGGTTATATTTGATTCAGGAGGTGAGGTATCCTCAACATGAATTCCATTCACATACAGAGGATATTCATGTTTGTAGGAGTCACATTCGATGGTCATGGTTATTACCCAGTCATATACACCGATGGATGTTCCTTCGGGGATGTCCACCCACCATTCGATATACGAGCTGTAATTATCTGGACTATTATAATCAGATAGAAAAGGCCCGGATGACCAAGTACCATTGCCCAGTGGCATCATCGAATTGCCATTCCAGACCAGCATGGGTATATCCGCTCCTGTGAAATGAGTAGGTTCTTCTGCAATTTCCGAGTTGGACCCATCGGCATTCGGATGAACCAGCCTGACAGCCAGGTTGGAGATAGGAATTGATCCACTCCCATCCTTCCTTTGTGGATCTGGACAGGATATATTTACCCAATATACTGCATTGGCCGAATAGCTCAACATGGACATGCCGATCATCTTTATGTTCGATTCCCCTGGCTGGCCATAGGCTTCGGGAGTTCCATATACAGTGATATTCGAATTAATGAATATACCAAATTCACCAAATGTGGAATTGAA
>JAGLQE010000247.1 GCA_023137005.1 Thermoplasmata archaeon | reverse complement strand
AATAAATGCGTAGGTTCTATGGGTTAAGTCGCATTTAGAAAAAAAAGGAAGGGTTGTGAGCGCGAACGCGCTCACATTAAACGTGTGTTTCAGAACCTAGCATTAAGCTGGTGTCTGGAACTGGTCGTTTCCGACCATCTGAACTGTTGCATCAGATGCTACGTGGAACACTTCGAATGAGTATGTTGTTCCAGCGGTTAAACCAGTGAGAACTATGTAATCACCAGAGTTAACCTCTCCGCCTGCTGCATTGTAGTCAGTGTATGTTGCGACTGCACCTGTTGGTGCGCCTACCCATGTCAGAGCATATGGTGTGGCTTCTGTGTCACTAGCGAAGCTTATCTGAGTTGCTGCTGCGCCACCGACCTTGACAAATATCTTTATGTCAAGTGGGTTCACTTCGGTAGAGAATTTACCGAAGGTGATCGTTCCTGCTGTCTGGTTTGTTGCTTCCACGCTGGTCCAGTTACCGGCTGGTGTGGAATCACTTCCACTGCCGAAACCCATGACCATAACGTAAAGAACAGCAGCCAATACCACAGTTATTGCGACCATCAAAATGGTAGCGATAACTGGAGACACTGCGTCATCCTTCTTTCTTATATTCCATGTGTTTTTCATTATTTAGTCCTCCTGTAGACTTTCGCCTACGTGATTTCAGATTACTTACTCAAGTTATTTATAGTTTTCTCAGAATAATACGACAATGAACTTATATTAAATCGACAATTGACGGTGTGTAGGCGTGAATTGTATTATTAACTATTTCACAATGATTTGGCCGAGATGCCTTTGTCATCTATCACGCATGACAGGATCTTTGTTTTCTCGGGATGGTTCCTCACCTTCCTGATAAGGATGTTCCTCTTGAATTCCGAGCCCTCTCTCAACCTTTCCAATTCAATTGTGACATCCACAATATCCTGGACACCACTCTCTATGCGGTTGCTGAACACGCCCTTCAGCATGGTTACCAGGGCTATTCCCTCATTGAGCTGGGTGTGAGCCTTGATGGTCCTCATGGCCGATAGGACATCCCCCTCCTCGTAATATTCGAGGAAGAAATCCAGGGAGTCCAGTACTATCCTGAATGGTGGTTTGAGCTTGGATATGCCATAGGTCAAAGTGGTAAGGAAGTTGATATCCATGGTCTGATCGATCTGGCTCATCTTGAACTGAAGGATGTCCCGCATCTTCAGACCTTCCTGGCGGTATTTACTCACTTCCAGGTTCTTTGCCAGTACCTTCTCATAGTACATCTTGCCGATATTGACCACCCTGATATCCTGCTCCCAGCCAAATTCCTCCATGGCCTTCTTGACATCCTCATCACCTTCCGTGGTGGAGAAATAGGTCACGTTCTCGGAGCCGATCCCCGCGGCCGCGAACTGCTTAGCAAATAGCTCCACGCCGGTTCCGGGGGCACCAGTCACCAATATGGTATATCCCTTGGGAACACCATTCATAAGGGACCTGTCCAGTTCCGCGATGCCGATACTTGTCTTGTCGGTCATCAGCCATCACTCCCAATGGAGATATTGAGATCACAGACCAGGCCCATCATATTATTGGTATCCTCGGTGGCAGTATCATCCATCGTGAATACAATGGAATAGGCATCTTGGGCTCTCAGGTTATTGAGCATGATATGCAGGAACTCTGAAAGGATATTGACATTATTGTGGATGCCGAGAGCGTTTATAGCATCCAGAACTATCACATTATTTCTTTCTGATGTCTTCCTGACAAGGTATTCCACCTTCAGCATGATGTTCTCCAACATGGTCGGGCTTTCCACATAATACACATTATCATGCTTCTTGGCCCCGCCTATCATGGTGTGGGAAACACAATCAACGAAATATATCCTGCTAAGGTCTATTTCCAGTATCTTGAGGACGTCGATGATGGAATGGGATGGAATGGCCACAGTTATGTAGATGACATCCAGATCCTTCTTTGGCGCGAAGATGTCCACTATTCCACGGATCGCATCAAAATAGCTGTCTCCAGATATCTTTAGATTGATGGCCGATGACGGTGGCAGTTCTCGAAGCTCCTCAGCCAGGTCGCCGGGTGATTTAATCATCTAGCCTCCGCCTCCTTTCAATAATGGAACGAGTAAGACTCCAGCGGGTGTCAGATCCAGCACGTACTTGGCCCTCGAATGGGTGGTTCCCCTCATCTTGACCACCTGTAGTGTTCTTAGTAGATCTCCTCTTCTTTCCATATTGCCCATCAGTACAATGCCATCGGCAATGGCCTCCTCCACACCGTACAGTGAATACCTGTCAGCAGAGGGCGATATCTCGGATATCAGCATGCTGGTGCATCCTCTGGTGGATAGTGTTTTTCCTATCTTCAGTATGAATTCCCTGATCTTCTCCTCGGTCTTCAAACGGTAACATACAGAGGTTATGGAATCTATCACCAGACGCTTTATGGACAACTCGTCAACAAGGTTGCCTATGGCCCGGACCAGGATATCCACATCCTCCAGGGAGAACTCGACATTGGTCAGTCCCAGCCTCTCATAGATGATCGGCATGTCGACGAAGACCAGCTTGCCCTTCTTGATGAGGGATTCCTCGAAGAAGTCATAAGGTATGACATTCTGGGTCAGTTTATCCGAAGATTCTGTGACAGATATGAATAAGGAATTCTCATCTGCCAGGGCTCCGTGGACAAGGAATTCGAGGCTCAATGTGGTCTTTCCAGTACCACAGCTACCTGTGAATAAAATGGTATTTCCTCGGGGTATTCCGCCATTGAGGATATTGTCAAGGCCATCGATCCCTGTGGGACAACGCTCCCTTTCAACACTGTTATTCTTGTTTTCGTCCATATATTCCATGCTCCGATATAATTTACCATATTTTAATTGTTTGGAATAATTTTCTTATGATATTACGGGATATTATACAAAACGACCATCAACATGATGATATTTTGCAAATCTATAAATAATTCCTAGGGGATATATAAAAACATTATCACTAAGTATCATACTGGTGATGATCGGAGACTGGTCGATTGAGCGATTCCGTAATATATCTATGTCCATCCTGTGGTGCATTCATAAACGAGGATGCCACTGTTTGCCCCAATTGTAATAAGGCACTGGATGAAGATGCGGAAGATAATTTTGAGAAAGGCCTCGAAGAACTCATACAAGAGGATCCAGAAGATCTTGATGTGGGACAGACATGCCCAAGATGCGGTGGGAAACTGGAAGAGGATTCCCTTGAGTGTGCGAGCTGTGATATGAAGATAGAGGAAGAGCTGGACCTCATTGGCCAGGAAAGTGAGGATGTCTCCCTATTCCTCTGCTCGGGTTGTGGAGCCTTCATAAGCTCGGATTCCGAAGAGTGCCCGAGCTGCGGCATACCACTGGATGATAATGCGGATACCAAAGAGCCAGTTGTCGAATATGATGATGAACTTCTTGATCTATTGATAGATAAAGAGGAGCTTGACACCGAAGAGTCACTGAGGGAGATGGATGGCATAGGGGATACGGACGAGCTCATGTCCCTGATAGACCGGATGGCTGATGATGATCTGGATGATGATGATGATGATGATGAACCTGTCATGATAAGCATAGAGGAGGCAAATGATGAAATAAATGCTGACCACCTGCACGAGAACCTGAACCAGGAGGTTGACAAGATAAGAATAGTCGAGGGCCTGGGGGAGAAATTATCGGAAGAGGTTGTGATCGATGGGGGCATGGAAGACGATATTAGATTATGTATGGAGTGTGGAGCCTTTGTCTCATCCTCCTCCAGAGAATGTAATGTATGCGGGACCGAGAGCGGCTCTGGTAAATACCTGACCACCGAGACAGATGAAGTGGACAAGGAGCTGGTTACCAGGCAAAAGGATGCTGACACGGAATCCGCCCTCAGGAAGATACTCGGAATACTGGACGAGACCAGTGTTGGGTCCGAGATCATGGAAGTGGTCGAGGAGATCATTGGAATATGTGTCCCCTGTGGGGCTTTCATTCCCTCTGGTGAGGATAAATGTCCGGTGTGCGATGCTCCCAGGTCCGATATGCCCGATATGCCAGCCCTGGAGGATATACACAAGGAAGAGACGAGTTCACTGTCGATCTGTGGAGAGTGTGGGGCCTTCTTGAGACCGGGTATTGGGGAATGTAATGTATGCGGGACAGAAGTGGATGCCGATGCCCTGGATAAGATCCAACCTGAAGAGATAATAAAGATGAGCCAGGGAGCTGATGATTCCATGGACATCCTGAAAAAAGCACTGGGTGTTCTGGAATTAAAGGACACGTCCCCACAGGAGACCCTGAGTGGTGAGATAGACCTCTGTCCAGAGTGTGGAGCCTTTGTTTCCGGGGATGCGAAAGAGTGTGGGGTTTGTGGCTTCAACTTTGATGGTGGTATTGGGGATGATATGGGGATCGTGATCGATCTGGATGAGGAGGATGTCAAGCTCTCGAAGAATACATGTCCCAACTGCGGTTCAAGGTTCGGCGTAGGGGCTGGGGATTGCGAGGTTTGCGGGTTCACCTTCCTCGATGATGACCTTGGTTTGGGAGAATTGGAGGTTCTAGAATCTTCTGATCCAGCAGAAGGTGTGGATATCTCTGATATCATTGACATGGATATTCCAAACTTGGAGATCGAACTTGAGGAAGAGACCGAGGGATTGGATGACCTGGCCCAGGCCATTGAAGAAGAGGCTATTAAGGAAGATCAAGTACCACCGCCTGAAACTCCAATACCCGGCACCCGAATGACAGATATGGAGAAGCTGGAAAGATTGGAGGCGGCCTATCGGGAAGGGAGATTGAGCAAGGCCAATTACCTGATCAACAAGGCGAAGTTCTACGGCATCGTCGAGAATATGGAGGAGGTCGAGGACCCCAGAGAGGATGATCTCATGGACCTCTTGACCGATATTGACGATACCTACGACAGCATTGGGAAGGAATCCAGGATCGAGCCTGAGGAAGTGGAATACGAGGATACCGATCATGAAGAGATAGGGCCCGAACCTCAGATCTATGAAGAGGGAATTTACCCGGTGGGAGAGGAAGAAGAGGAAGAGGTGGAATACATCGAAGAGGATGTGGAACACATCGGGGAGCCAGTGGCCTATGATGAAGTTGTGGAATATGTCGAGATAGGTCAGGACGAGGAATTCCAGACCAGGATACATGAGGCAGCCGAGGTCAGAAGACAGGTCCCATTCAAGACATTCGAGGTACAGGGAGCAGCACCCAGACAAGAGCAGACCAGACATTCAGGATGGGAATACGGAGTATACTGGTCTCTGTTCACCTCTGTTTTCTTCGTCAGCCTTAATTCGTACTTCGACCTTCACCCGATCTCATTGGCGGCGGCAACCGGAATTGCCCTTGCATTCGCATTGTTCATGATGATCACATCTCGCTCTACTTTTGTCAGATCAGATCTGACAAAAGGAGCACTTTTCATGGTGGGAGGCCTCATTATCAGTTTCATCCTCCTGCACTGGTTTGCCAATGTCATTATCGAGAATCCTCAGGTCGACAATATCCTACTGTCCATCGGCATTGTCATGATCGGGATAGGAATGATATGGATAAGAAGTAGTCTGAGGTATATTCATCTCTGGATAGTCGGAACGATATTTCTTTTCCTTTTCTCTATCGGTGAGATGTTCTACTTCGATCAATGGGCCTTCTCCCCGATACAGCCACCTGGCACGATAATCGCAGGTCTGGGGATATCATTGATCATGATCAGCACGATCATGCTGGCCTATGAGAGAAGCCTCCATACCTCCATCGAGACCGAGATAGTGCGGGGAGACATAGACTACATGAACAAAGACTACAAACGGGCTCTTCGTTCCTATGATGTGGCACTTGAAAAATCCAGGGCCAAGGGAAGTGCGGATGGTGATACTGAGAGCGCGTCACAGCAATATGATATTCCCTGGTACAGCAAGGGAGCCGCCCTGATCCTCATGGGACAGCTAGAGGAAGGGATCGAGTGCCTGGACATGGCCCTTTCCATCAATCCCAATAATGAAGTGGCCTGGGTGAGCAAAGGGAATGCCTACTCCAAGCTGGGGGATTCGGAAAATGCCATAGAATCCTACAATAATGCCCTCATCTCCAATCCCAGATACATAATAGCCTGGAACAATCGAGGTAATGCTTTTGCGAGGAGAAAGGATTATGTCGAGGCATTGAGTAACTACAATCGGGCCATCAAGCTGAACCCCAACTACCACGATGCCTGGATCAATAAGGGATATGTTCTGATGAAGATGGGCAAACAGGAAGAGGCCCTGAAATGTGTTTCCATGATAGACCAGAGGGGTGGTGTGGAACAGCCTAAGACAGCGGCCAGTTCCGCCTGATAACTATCAATGACATCATGGATATTATCGAGAATATGATATTACTGAACTCAGAGATAATTATTACATTGATAACTGCTGAATCGGACTGCTCGGCAAAGGCATGGCCATTGAGGGACGTGTAGTTCAGCGAGGCCCAGTTGGTGATGGTCCCGGTTGGGGCCGTGGCATTGACCAGGACCGTGATCGTGATCGAATTATCCGTATTCTTCCTCACATTGGAGAAATGCCATGTATAATCATCACCGCTTACCGAATCCGGAGGAGAGCTGGATGATACAAAAGTGGTATTCGGGGGTATCGTGTCATTGAGCCATACATCCCCGGCACTGCCGCCTCCGGTATTATTGTACCAGATGGTGAAGGTGACCAGTGTTCCGGGATAGGCTGTGGTGGTATTTGCCACCTTCACAATGGATATGTCCGGCCTCACACAGGCCGTGGTGACACTATCTGTATCGGTGCCATACGGTGTTCCTGTCGAATCCGTGAAATCAGCGTCCACATTGTTCACAAGGTCCGTGCCGTCAGCAATTGTGTCGTCCACCCTCACGGTCATGACAAAAGTGATGGTAACCCCGCCAGCCAGATCGGTGTAGGGGTAGGTGTATGTGTCACCATTGATCGTCGGTGTCAGGCCACTGGTATCACTGACATAGGTTACCCCGGATGGGAGGGTGTCATTCACCCAGACAAAGGCCGCGGTGTCAGCCCTGTTCTTATTGGATATGGTTATTGTGTAGTTCAGGTAGTCGCCTGGCTCCGCTGTGTTCGAGTCAACGTCCTTGGTGATCTGCACATCCGGAACTGGCGGCGGCTTTGCATCGGGATCGTCGTCAGGGGGCATGGATCTGGTATTGGAGGTCTGAGACAGATGGTGAAGGGGAGTGTCACCAAGGTCCGTCGAATGCCGCCAATCCGATAATTCCACCAGCACTGAAAAACTGTGCTCGGGAGAGGTATCCATGAGATCGAGAGGCATACTGATCTCCATCCTGTGATGATCAAGAGCGTGATCCACATCGGCCATGAATTCCCACGGAATGCTGCCAGATGGCTCGTATCTGAACAATTCGCCAGATACTATCTGATTTCCCCGGCCCGCGATCAGAGCCAGGTGATCGGCCCCCATCATTCCATTCACATAGAAGCCAGTGCTCAAATTATTATCTGAATCAATATAGATACTGAGGTAATCCAGGCCTTTCAGCTCGATATGCTTTGCCTGCCCCACATACCTGTGGACCACCATTCCTGAATAGGCGGCATCGAAGGACCAGGGTATGGTCGTATTGAGCCAGGTGTCGGTCCCTCCATGGTCATAGTCGGTTATTCCGTCACCATCACGGTCGCCATTTGTGTCGATGTCGGCAATGCCATCATTATTGAAGTCATTGGACAGGCTGCCGTTTATACCGTCAAGGTTGTCGGGAACACCGTCATTATCCGAATCCGGGATTGGTGGGTCGACCCTGGCACTGGTGTTCTGTCTGTACCTGAGGACCGGAGCATCAGCACCACCCATGGCCAGACCTGCAACCGAGACATACATATTGAGGTTCTCATTCACTTCCAATCGATG
>JAGLQE010000246.1 GCA_023137005.1 Thermoplasmata archaeon | reverse complement strand
GGGGTAATCTCAGCGAGGTTAACTACCTGATAGATCCAACAGACAATGGAACCACAGCCTACGGGCCGTGGGGATCGGACTTCAATGGATACGGAGCAACCGAGATCGAATGGTGGGTATCCGTACCTGGAGCAACCCCTGAAGGAATTTACCAGGCCACGATAACCTTCAAAATAGGATACTGGTGAGTGATATAAAATTCCAAAAAATCATGAAAAATGAGGTAAATAAAAAAGGAAAGATACGAAAAATAGGAGAAAAGATATGAAAAGTAAAGGAGAGATGAGAAAATGAATAAAGAAATAGAAATAAAGAAAATGTTGGCCGTAGCAATTGTGATTGCTATGGCATGCGCGAGTATGATAATCGTGTCACCGAACAATACGGTGACGGCAGAGGATTCAGCGAAACCATTAGCAGACCGAAGCACAGATTATCCAGGCAATATAAACAAAGTTGCCTGGCATGAAGATGGTAGCTATGCCCTTGGTATACTGAGTGGTACGGATCACATCTACAAATACACCAGAAATACAATGGCCTGGACCAGTGAGAAGGATATGGCTAGTGGCAATATCTTCGCTGATATCAAGTACAGTGCTAATTTCGACAGCTTCTACATCGTTGGAGATGATAATGCTGGCCAGACAATGGCCTGGAGCTATGCATTAGGTGTGCTCAATGACCTTGTTGCACCTGCAACGACCAATGCGCGTTTTGAAGGATTGGGCCTTGCAGACATGAATGGAATGGTGAATTTCGCCTTCCTGGCAGTGGGCATAGATAATATTGCTTCCACTCCATATGCAGCCTGGTTTGAAGAAGGCGTAGGTTGGACCGAGGTCACAACAGGATGGACAGGCGAGGATGAGGCATTGTATGATGTTGTATGGGATCAAAGCATCACTACTCCGATATGGTATGCAGTGGGCACCAACTTTTCAAGCGCCAACGGTATAATATATCAATTCGAAAACCCAGGCACTACAATTCCTGCATATTATACCACGAATATGACCGATATGGCTTCATTAACGTCAATAGATTGGAGAGATGGTTTTGCAGATTCTGGGCTTCTGGGAGGTTCCAATAATGGAGTTGAACCAGCGAATATCTATGCATTCACTGATTTAAGCGGTCCCCAGCCATTGATCAATAGCACATATCTCATAACGGACATAAGCTGGCATCCGGATGACAATATGGCCATGGTGGTCGGATACTACGGTGGTTTGGGAGGAGTGGTATATCACTATCACCCAGATGCTCCGGATCCAATAATAAAAATGACTGAAGGCATTGGCTATCCTGACTTCAATGGTGTGGATGTAAAGGGATGGACAAGTCCAAGTTCAGGTTTGATCGTTGGTAACACGGGTGCAGTTGGTTCATACCTGTCTGCTGAAAATTCTGACACATATTTGACCGTGAATGCAGCCTTCCCGCACATATACGACATTGATATGTGGGAGACCAGCGACGCTGGCCAGGCCTCTACCCTGAACACACAGGTGGATATTGACGACACATACACATTCTACACCGAGATAAACTACACCATCGATGGTGTGGATGAGCTCTTTGATATCGGTAATGTCAACAATACCTTCATCGACCTCACAGCATGGTATGATGAGGGCACGGAGGCACTAATGCCGCTCAGCGACGACACACACAGGACAAAAAAGTTCGTGGCCAGGTTCTATGAGGGAGTGGCAGGAACTGCCGGAGTAGCCGGAACAATGATCTACCCGACCGCAAGCCCGGGAACAGATGAGATCACATTCGATAGCGTCGGATGCAGCGGGCCTTTCGGTATTGATGATCGGTACGCGGTATGGATTAATGTCACCTTCGGACGACAGATGAGAGCAGCCGCGGGACCATTCGGCGGAGCCAGTACTAATATCTTCGACACTGGGAACTCATTCAATGGAGCCGACTCCTGGAACTTCCAGATGGAAGTATATGACAATGACTTCCCGGGAGCCAGCAATACGACATATGAGGAATTCGGAACCTTCATGTACACCAATATCAGCATCACTGGAAATCCAAGCGTGAATGCACCACCTGGAAGTGTGAACGAATTCATGGCGCCGAACAGCTTCATAACATACTCGGCCAACACACCGTACTACGTCAATGTATCAATTCCGGACCTGACAAGTGGTGGGGATTCCATAGCCGCTACTGAAGTGAACATCAGCCTTGTCGGAGCTTTCCCTGCTGGATTCGATTATAACCCATATACTGAAATAAATGCATCGTGGGGAACCTTTGGAAGTCCATTTGCAGCAGCAGGCTCGGAAAGAATGGTATGGGGTAATCTCAGCGAGGTTAACTATCTGATAGATCCAACAGACAATGGAACCACAGCCTACGGACCGTGGGGATCGGACTTCAATGGATACGGAGCCACTGAGATCGAATGGTGGGTATCCGTACCTGGAGCAACCCCTGAAGGAATTTACCAGGCCACGATAACCTTCAAGATAGGATATTGGTAAGTGAACAAATGTTGAAACGAGTGTTTCAACATTTGTTAATCTAATTGTGCAGAAGCGCAATTAGAGAATTCGCACCATTGCTATAATACAATTGGCAATAGGAGTGAGCCAGCCAGCGCCCAAGAATCGGGGACAATGAGGGGCCCTAGTATCATCTCAGTCGATCTGCAAGGATGAATTGAGGATACTGGGGCCACTATAGAGCCTGACCCAAGCCATACTGCACAGTATTGGAGCTTGGGTTAGATTCAATAGTGGAGTCTCTCCTTCTCCACTTAGTCCCCCTTTTACTTTATTATATAATATATGTAAACTATCATGTCTCTATTATAATGATAAACAAGACATACATAGGGGTAGAATAGGATAAAGTAATGATACTCCACATATGGTATTTATGCGCAAAGATTTATTAACGGGTAGGGGTTATAATCATATCAATAAGGTAATAACATGGCCAAACAGAAGAATATGGATGATAATATTTGCACGACCCGGGTCGATGATTGGATAGAGGAACAGAAATTCAATTCCACCGAGGATGTGGAGATCCCTGCCAAGATGACGGATCAGGTGATCGGTCAGGAAGATGCAGTATATGTCATCAAGAAGGCTGCCGAACAGCGAAGACATGTAATGCTCATAGGCGAGCCTGGTACCGGCAAATCTATGTTGGCACATTCCATGATCGAGTACCTTCCACAGAATGAGCATGAGGATATCATCTCATATGCCAATCACGAGGACCCCAATGAGCCCATAATAAAGGTCGTGCCTGCGGGTAAGGGGAAAGAAATAGTCAGTGCCCAGAAGGCGGAGGCCGCTCAGAAGATGGAGCAGAAGGCCCAGGCCATGATGACAATAGTTTTCCTTATAGTCGGATTTTCAGTAGTGATGTTCGTGCTGGATGGCATGAACAGTGGTGAGTACAACCCTATGTGGATATTCTTCGGCATACTGGCCGCGGTTTTCATTTACATGGCCTCAAGATGGCCAGGATCAAGGCAAGAACAGGCAGCCATACCAAAATTATTGCTCAGCCGTGTGGCGGATGAGCCAGCACCATTCATTGATGCGACCGGAGCACATGCTGGGGCCCTACTGGGAGATGTGAAACACGACCCATTCCAGAGCGGTGGATTGGAAACACCAGCCCATGACCGTGTCGAGATAGGTGCCATTCACAAGGCGAACAAAGGTGTTCTGTTCCTTGACGAGATCAATATGCTGAAGATGGAGAGCCAGCAGAGCCTCCTCACAGCTCTTCAGGAGAAAGCTTTCTCCATTGTTGGACAGAGCGAACGAAGTTCCGGAGCCATGGTGAAAAGCCAGCCAGTACCATGTGATTTCATATTGGTGGCTGCAGGTAATCTAGATTCTATTTACGGCATCAGGGACGAGAACGGTGTGCTCCGAGGAGGAATGCACCCGGCCCTGAGATCCAGGATAAGAGGATATGGTTATGAGACCTATATGAGGAACACCATGCCAGATACCGATGAGAACCGCAAAAAACTTATCAGATTCGTGGCCCAGGAGGTCACGAAAGATAAGAAGATCCCTCATTTCACAAAGAAGGCGGTTGCCGAGATCATAAGAGAGGCTCAGAGAAGGACTGGACGGAGGGGACAATTAACCCTCAGGCTCAGGGAATTGGGCGGTCTTGTCCGGGTTGCGGGAGACATAGCCAAAGGTAAGAAACTTCCTTATGCCACACATGTCGAAGTGGTGGAGGGAAAGAAGGTGGCCAGATCTCTGGAACAGCAAATTGTCGAAAGAATGATCGAGCATTCCATGGACTATCCGACACATTCCATTGAAGGTGGGGCTATTGGCCTCGTCAATGGTCTGGCAGTCATGGCGGGAGATGCATCCATGTCTGAATATTCAGGTATTGTACTTCCAATAGCCGCGGAGGTCACTCCAGCCCAGGCCAAGTCCAATGGCAGGATAATAGCGACCGGGAAGCTGGGAGAAATGGCCAAGGAATCTGTTCAGAATGTTTCAGCTCTTTTCAAGAAACTGACTGGAGAGGATATCAGCAACCATGATGTACATGTTCAATTCATTGGCAGTCGGGATGGGACAGAGGGAGATTCTGCCTCTATTTCCGTAGCAACAGCAGTGTTCTCGGCCCTCGAGGGCATCGAGGTGAACCAAAGTGTGGCCATGACTGGCTCTCTAAGTGTTCGTGGCAAGGTATTGCCAGTTGGTGGGGTTACTGCCAAGATAGAAGCAGCCGCTGAAATGGGACTGAAAAAGGTCATTATACCTAAGTCCAACCTCAAGGATGTTATTCTGGAGGACAGGTACACCAATATGATAGAGATCATCCCTGTGGAAAATATCAGTGAGGTTCTGGAGCATGCTTTGATCATCGGACCAGAGAAGGACGGGCTCCTGAAGAGACTGACAAGCGTCATTGTTCCAAAGAGAGTGACAGGGGCAGCGAACCTGGACAGTACACCTGCCTGAGCCGGAGGTCGGGAAAGATGGTTGGCTTATTCGATCATCTTGGCCGTGATGGGAAGAAGGAACCTCTCGTGGGCCGCATCTGTTATGTGTTCAATACAGAGTTGGATGGCAAGTTGAATGATACGGTATGTATCCATTGCCGCAAGTTCATGACCCTTGACTGTGAGCATATTGATGAGTTCATGGATGGAGATGATTCATGATAGCCCTGGTGGTGGGCAGGTACCAGCCCTTTCATAATGGACATCTTAAGGTGATGGTCGAGGCTTTGGAAAATGTGGACCAGATTATTATTGGTGTGGGCAGCGCGCAGTATAGTGGAACACATGACAATCCCTTCTCCTATGAAGAGAGAAGATCAATGATAGAGGCCTCGATGAAGATGGAGGGCATCGATGCCAGTAGGTACTCGATCCATCCGATCGATGATATTCACAATTATCCAAAATGGGTGGCTCATATTAATGAACGCGTGCCGCATTTCGACCTTGTTTACAGTCGCAGTGAGCTGACCAAGAGGCTGTTCGGAGAGGCTGGAATAGAGATCAGAGAGCCCTATCTCTATGACCGAGAAAGATATTCTGGAACCGAGATAAGGAGAAGGATGGTTGAGGGTGAAGATTGGCATGGTCTTGTTCCCAAGGGAGCGTGCCAGATCATCCAGGATATCAATGGAGCTTCTCGCGTACGAGAGATCGAGACACATGAAGACCATGAATGAACACTAAGGAGATGATTACCTTTATGAGCAAAGTTGAAGAATTGGCAGATAGACTGACGATGGAAGGGCTGAGCCTCAGCATAGTGGAATCCTGCACAGGGGGTGCTTTATGCAAGGCAATCTCCGACATGCCAGGATGCTCCACCTTCTTCGAGGGAGGAGTTGTGGCCTACAGCGATTCTGCCAAGATCGAGATCATCGGAGTTACACCAGAATGTCTGAAAAACCATGGAACAGTGAGTCGAAGGACCGCGCTGGCTATGGCAAATGGGGCCTGTGAGACCTTCACCTCGGATATCGGATTGGGCATAACGGGCATTGCTGGCCCCAGCGGAGGCTCGGAGGAGAAGCCTGTTGGATTGGTATTCATAGCTGTTTCGAATGCGGATAGGGAGATGGTGGAGGAGTTCAGGTTCGATGGGAATCGTGATTCCATTAGAGAAAAAGCAGTAAAGGCAGCGATCGACCTCTGCATTAGATTTCTTGATGAGAAGTGATAATCAGCTTGCCAGCTGCTCTGCCACCATCTTATCAACGGATGACAGGAATTCATCCAGTTTCTTGGAGGGGACCTTGGCTCCCGATGCGATATTATGCCCACCACCAGTTCCACCCACGCTCTTGGAAGCTTCCCTGCACGCGGTTCCCAGATCCAGACCACGGTTAACGAGGTTCCTGGTCGCCCTTGCAGATATATGAGCCTTGTCATCCCCGCTGTAGATACCGAGTATTGGCTTGGTCCTATCAAAGATATAGAGAGCTCCCAGGCCGGATATGACTCCTGGGTAGGTGCTTTCCCTGACATAGATATATTGAATGTTTTCCAGCTGCTCCGGTGCTTCGTCTTCCAGGCTCAGCATGGTGTCCATGATCCAAGATACATGCTCCTCATGCACTTTGCTGGTCTCCTCCATTGCTTCTTTGGAACCTAATGCCAGGCTGAGTCCGAGGGAGAACTTCTTCTGCCTGCTACAGGCATTGAGCAGGGGCACCAATTCGTCCACGTACATCCCCCAATCATATAGCCAATATCTCTCTGTAACAAGAAGCTCGATGGCCTCGGGGCTGGCCCCTTGCCTGAGCATGTGCAGTGTAAGGATGGAGGTCAATTCCTGCTTTTTATCATCGTCCAGGTCCTTCAAGCTCGTATTCTCTTCTATACCCAGATCCTTCAGGAATTTTTTGATAGAGCTTTTATTTCCACTTAGTCCCTTGAAATATGGCTCTGGATCCTTCAAAAG
>JAGLQE010000245.1 GCA_023137005.1 Thermoplasmata archaeon | reverse complement strand
AGATTTTCCTCGAAACTCGCATGTTGCCAGCCTATGATCTGTCGTGTCCCCTCTTTATCCAATGGCTCATCTTCATAGCTGGTAACAGTGCTGAATGCAGTGCTGAGTACGGCGAATAGCACGAGCGCGATCCCGATATTCCTTATGATGTTCATTTTAAATCCTCATGTGCTGACTTTGATCTTCTGCCTGACGGCGACCTTCGGCTTGGTTCTTGATTTTATTCTGTCTCCCAGTGCTAGACCTGCGAATCCCGCAAACAGGTACTGAGCTGGAATGGCTGTGGCCATTGGCACACTGGGGGGTGGAGGCGGTGGAGGTGGAGGTGGTGGTGGAAGTGAGGGCGCGGGCATCGGCATCCCGGATGGAGCCATAGGTAAAGGTGGTTTCAATGGTGCAGGTGGCGCCTGTACAAATCTGTTTCCCAAGAATATGGAGGCCAGCTCGAACATCTCTCCCACCTGTTCCTCGGGGTCGAAGGAGAATATCTCCACACTACCGTCTCCGAACCTGAAATAGGATGCGAACAATATCTGGGCATCAAATCCTTCTGCATAGAGTAATGGTCTCATCTCCTCGAAGGCGGGTGTAGTAGCCACCCAATTGCTGGTCGTGACATTCAATATACTAGATCCATAATACTGGGATGTCGAATCTCCAACATTTTCAAAGGTAGCTTGGAATTTGATATTATCATTTACTTGGTATAGGCTGACGGAGAATGGAAAGATGCTCGGGAGATCTTTGATAGCCTTCCCAACAAAAATGAAATTACGACCACTGGCTACCGATGACCTGATGCCCTCCCTCATCCATTGTCTCATCTGTCCATTGGCTCCAGGATCTTCTATGACTATGAGGTCATTGTCCATGAAATCTACTTCAGGTTTGATATGCCAGATCTGTTTTTTCTCGTATGGGATGCCCATTTTGCTCAATAGGTAGGATGATAGACTTTCCTGGTAGTCCTCTCCCTCTCTCCCGACAATAAGGATCTTGGTCGGCTCCTCTATCTTGTAGACCTTGTGCCAGACAAAGACATCGGATACCGTATGCACAGTGACATTGCTGTAGATATCCATGAGCTCGTCCATCAAGGTGATATTATACTCGATGATCACCATGGGTCCGCCAGAGTAGTTGCTACCATTCGCATACTCTTCGGTCTTGACAAAGGCAGCTGGTGGCCCAATGAGCCTATAGCATATGGTATCATTCCTGAGTAGGGTGTGTAGCATCCCGAAGGCAAGTAATCTATCGTTCTGCTTCTCGTCCATTGGGATGATAAGGCATCCGGGATTGAAGGGCAATGATTCATACCTCTCTTCAGAGGTCACACCGCGCTTCAGTTCTGCTGAGACCGTTGATACTGCCAATCCAGATAATAGGATGATAATGGCCATAAATGATATTATAAGAAAAACACGAATCGTTTTAAATCTGGGTTGTTCGTTATCAGATGGCACTGCTTTAGACTCCTGGTCAGTAATTATAAAAACATGTTATATATGATTTCCCCAGAATAGTTCAATTATATATTATATATTATGGAAAATTACACATATCCTCACATCAAAAAGGATTTAATAGATTAGCCATATTACTTCTGCATAATAGCTCATTAAATATTTGACTCAGGGGTGAGGCAAACGACTATCGACACTGGATTGAACTATCTTATTTACGAGGAGAAGACAGACCAAACATTCAAAATATTCGATGAAGTGGTTAAATCAGGGATACCTGGCCTCTGTATCACAACCCTGTATCCAAAAAAATTGAAGAAGCTATACAACCTTTCTGAAGAAGCCAAGATATACTGGCTTTCTGATTCCAGCAGTGAGCCCGATACGCTGGTTCCAACGAGATTGGATTTTGAGATCACAAGGGTGATAAACAAGTTCCTGAAAGCGCATGAAGAGTCCATATTATTGCTGGATGGCTTCGCATACCTCACACTTGAGAATGAATATGACAAGGTCAGGAAGTTCATCAAGAGGACCAATGACCTGGCCTCCATGAATGGGGGAACGATGATAGTTTCTCTCAATCCCTCTTCCTTCAATAAGGAGACCGTGACCACTCTCTCAAGGGATTTTGATAAGGTGGGGAGTGTGGAAGAGATTCTGGGCAAACCTGCACAACCAGAGCCTGCCCCCCAGCCAACCCCGCAACCTGTCGCGCCCGCACCATCTCCTCAGCCCACTGCTCCATCTCCAGCTCAATATACATCACCACAGCCTGTGGCAGCAACGCCACAAGGCCTGCGGATAGACGCTCCTCTGGACATGGAAACACCAGATATGGAAGCTGATGATGATCTGCCAGACCTTGAAATTGAGGATATTTATCTTATCCATAGGAGCACTGGAACTCTAATTCAGAGGAGGACCTGGCGAGACCAGGACCTCATTGATCCAGACCTCATTGGCGGAATGTTCCAGGCAATTCTGGACTTCATAAACAATTCATTCGCCTCAGGAGAAGCCTCGGACTTCAGCCGTATAGATGTCAAGGGCTATATCATCCTGATAGCTGACGGCGAGTATGTTTCAGTGGCCTTGATATTCTCTGGAAAGGTTGAGGAATACATTCACAAGGCCATGGGCGAGATCAAGGAAGCCCTCAGGAAGAACATAGGCGGGGTGGAAAAACAGTACACCAATGTCTTGGGCGATTATGATGGTGATGTGAGTAAATTAAGAGGAACCAGGAAGCATTTGGACTCTCTTTCAATGGATATCAATGGTGCTCTGGAAAAGCACATGAAAGGCAAGCTCGTAAAGCGCCGCCTGTCTCCGACAGAGAAAAATCAGGTGAGCGAGAAGTTCAATATGGGTATTGCGGCAGGAAGGCAGAGGAAGTTCGAAGATGCTATCAAGTTCTATGATGGTGCACTGGCCATAGACCCATCCCACTCGGAATCCCTATTTAACAAAGGCGTGGTATTGCAGATGCTGGGCCGCATAGAGGAAGCCCTTGATTGCTATGAGATGGTGATCCAGGTGAATCCCAATGACAGTGAGGTTTGGGGGAACAGGGGAATAGCCCTGAGATCTCTTGGAAGAACAGATGATGCCATAGATTCCTATCAACAGGGATTGCGGGTGAATCCCGCGGATTCCAGTATCTGGAGCAATATGGGCATTGCCTTGAGAAGCTCCGGAAGGATCAAGGAGGCTATAGAGGCCTATGACAAGGCCCTGGCGATAAACCCAAGGGATGCGGGTGTATGGAGCAATAAAGGTGTTGTCCTGGGGAGTATGGGATTACTCCAAGAGGCCATAGAATGCTATGATAAGGCCATGCAGCTGGACCCGGGCAGAAGACTGGCTGCCAAGAATCGAGATATAGCGGTAAAAGAGTTGGAGAGAAGAGGTCAGATCTAATAATACAGAACAGGGGGAGAAGAAATGATAGAGAGAGGTAAAAATCATTTAATTTACGAGGCCAAGACCAATTTCACATTCGAACTATTTGCAGAATTTGATAAGCATGGAGTTCCGTGCATCTGCCTGACCACGAAATTACCACGCAAGATCAAGAAAGAGTATAACCTTAAGAATGCGGAGTTCATTTGGTTATCTGATCCGGATGATCAAAAAGCGCTTACGGGGGAAGCTCTGAAGAACCTCAAGAAGTTCATTAAGGAACATGACGAGTGCGTGATATTGATAGACGAGGTCGAATATCTAATATTGGAGAACGGTTATGAGGTTATTGAGAAATTCCTCACAGATCTGGGTAAATTTGCGGCAAAATATCATTCCAGTCTCCTGGTGCCTTTGAACCCCAGCTCGATAACCGAGGAGGTCTCCAATGCACTGGCCAGGAAGTTCGATCAAATTAAGGATGTGCGAAACATAATGTTGACCGGAAACAAGGTGGAATGTCCCGAATGTGGGGCCATGTGGCACACGGATATCGGAGTGTGTGATATTTGCGGTTATGAGTTCAAAGCAGAACATCACAAACCTTCTCTGGAATCCGATGAGAAGGTCATTCCCAGCAGGCATGAGGCCAAGATCTCGGGCAAGCTGAAGACCAAGGTGGAGGTGAGTGAGCCAGAACCTCCAGAAGTAGAGCCAGAACCAGTTGAAGAGGTAAAGGTCGAGGAACCTCCGAAGAAGACCTATCAGGTCGAAGGTGCTTTTGATTTCAATAGCAGGCCGGACGATGATTCATGGTTCAACCGGGGTGTGGCATTGGAGAAGATGGGAAAGAGCGAGCAGGCAGTGGAATGCTTTGACAATGCTTTGGAAGAGAATCCCAATGATTCATGGGCATGGTTCAATAAGGGAGTTTCACTTCATAGATTGGGTCTGCTGGGTGAGGCACTTCTAAGCTATGACAAATCACTGGAGCTCAATCCCAATGATGCAGATCTGATGTCGAATAAAGGTATTCTCTTAAGAACATTGGGAAAGACCGATGAGGCCATTGAATGGTACAGGAAGGCCCTTGACATAAGCCCGAAGGACCCCGGCATATGGTCCAATATGGGAGTAACATACAGGGTTCTGGGCAATAATAAGGAAGCACTCAAATGTTATGAGAAGGCCCTGGGATTGGACAGCATGGACATCGGTGTATGGCTGAACAAGGCCGCGCTTTTACAATCCGAAGGAAAGTTCGACGAGGCCATCCAGTGTTATGAAGAAGTTCTAAAGATCAATCCATATCATCCAGTAGCTCTCAGGAACAAGGAGTTCGCCATATCCAGAACTCTTAGGAGCTGATACAGAGCATATGATAGCGGAACATTAACTATTTGAACATGCCCCGTCTAAAATATTCCTATGTATTAGCAGGCGGGCGGGGTACCATTATTATTGTATTAGCGAGTGACAATACCAACTGGAAACCCTCGAACCTCGTCCAACGGACGGGGGTGTCCTCATCCTTTGAGACGTTATCCTACATTCATCCACACCCAGCACTACTTTAGCCCTGCGCATCGATCATAATATCAGGACCGCCGCGGAGATGACCGTGGTCCACAATCCATCCTTGTCGCATACCGCGGATACGGTAATGTTCCTTGTATTGACTATCCTGCCGTCTATCTTGAAGAAATCCTTCTTCTCATTGTAGCTGGTGTCTACATCAAAGGCTATTCCATAGGTGGAAGCCAGCATTTCCGCTGCCAGGTCCTCGGCATAATCTCCCGCCACTTTATCCTTCTGTCCGAAGGAATGATGTTCGCTGAGATATCCATAATGTTCGGTGTTCTTGGGGATCGCGACACCAATGGAGGCGGCCATAAGGCGATTTGGCTCATTGCATGAATTCTCGGCTACCACGCAAAACAGTATCTGGCCGGGTTTCAGCATTTCCAGGCCTTTGGATTTTGTAATTATCTTACAGCCTGGTGGAAAGATGGAGGAAACCCTTA
>JAGLQE010000244.1 GCA_023137005.1 Thermoplasmata archaeon | reverse complement strand
CTCATATGGCCGTATCTCTTTTCCCAGTCCAGTTCAGCATGAATGACCGTGCCCGATCGAGGGCATTCACCCTCCAGATGATGCTTGATAATACCCTTCTTGGTGACCTCTATCACCCTGCTCTCTCCACCATCCCAACGGAGCATGCCAGTATCCGAGGGTTGGCCTCCGCCTAATGGGTAAAAAGCAGTTTTATCGAGCACCACATAATCGTCCTTCTGCTTGGTCACTATGGCCTCGAATTCTTTGATATAATTTGAATCGCAATCTTTCATGTATAGAACTTCGGTCATACTATCACTATCCTGAGCAAGCCTCTAAGTGATAAAGATTTTTTGTTCTCACCAAAAGAAGTGCAAGAAAATCCGATTATTATTATACCATTAAACATTACTGGTCGCGAAGTGGTAGAAATGACAAATGATAAAATTTACATGGATTATGCATCATCCACGCCCGTGGACCCTATCGTACTGGAGGCTATGCTTCCCTATTTCTGCGAGATATATGGGAATGCATCGAATATCCATTCTTTTGGTAGAACCTCGCGCGAAGGGATAGAAAAGGCCAGAGAGCAGGTGGCGGGCCTTATAGGAGCAGAGGCAGGAGAGATCATATTCACATCCGGCGGGACCGAGGCTGACAATATAGGGATCATTGGCTATCTCCAGGGCTCGAGAAAGGAAGGAACACATATCATGACCTCCACCATCGAACATCCCGCGGTTCTCAGAACCTTCCAGTACCTGGAAAAGAAGGGGTACGAGGTCACCTATATCCCGGTTGACAGCGAGGGGATAATCGACATTGATGAATACAAAGCCTCATTCAGGGAGAACACATCCCTGGTATCCATCATCTTCGGGAACAATGAGATCGGGGTGGTTCAGGACATCAAGGAGCTTGCCAGGATAGCTCATGAGCACGGCGCAGTGCTTCATACGGATGCAGTGCAGGCTTATGGGAAGATACCGATCAATGCCAAGGAAATGGGCATAGATCTACTTTCATTATCCGGCCACAAGATATACGCCCCAAAGGGCATTGGCGCACTTTACATCAGCAAGGGCCTGAGAGTCTCCAGGATAAATCATGGTGGAAGTCATGAAAGAGGCTTGAGATCAGGAACAGAGAATGTTCCGTCCATCGTGGGACTTGGTAAAGCTGCTGAACTGGCAGGTCAGAGAATGGCAGAAGACGGTGCTAGGGAAATGAAGATGCGGGACCACCTCTTCGATGAGATACTTGCCAAGATACCGGACACACACATCAATGGCCATCGGACCAAGCGTTTGCCCAATAATGTGAACATACGCTTTGCCCATATCGAGGGTGAGGCCATACTACTTAATCTGGATTATTATGGAATTGCAGTGACCACGGGCTCGGCATGCTCATCCGCCTCCCTGGACCCATCACATGTGATGCTGGCCATTGGTCTGACAGCGGAGGAGGCTCACGGCTCTATGAGACTGACTTTGGGACACCAGACCACGGACGAGGAAGTGGAACGAGTACTGGAAGTCCTGCCAGGTGTTATCGAGAAATTGAGGAAGATGTCTCCGCTGGGTTAGTATCATACGATCTGTCTTAGACTCCCATCATAAGCAAGACCACTGGAAACATTATTATTCCTATTGCGATTCCCATTATTATCGATGCGCCAAAATAGCATAT
>JAGLQE010000243.1 GCA_023137005.1 Thermoplasmata archaeon | reverse complement strand
TTCACTTCCTTGCCTATTTTGAAATAAATTTTATTATATTAATAACTTTGTTGTTGCCAATATCATCAAGATAGAAGGGAATCAAACTTCTCTGGATCAATATTTCCACCGGAGATCATGATCCCGATCTTCTTCCCTTGGATGTCGATTTCATTTTCAAGGAGGGCGGCCAGACTCGTAGCCCCGGATGGTTCCACTCTCATTCCCAAATGCTCGTGGATGAGCCTCATTGCCAGAATTATATTGTCTTCGGTCACTGTGATGATCCTCTCCAGCTCCCGGCTCAGTATCTGGAAATTGATCTCACCAAGGGAGGACAGGAGGCCATCCGCGATAGTATCCGGCTCTATCGAGGGAATGATATGCCCGGCCTTCAATGATCTATGAGCGTCATCCGCGCCCTTTGGCTCTGCCCCGATCGATCTTGTATCGGGAGACCAGATCCTGGCTGACAGGCAGATACCCGACATCAATCCTCCGCCCCCCACGGGCCCTATGAGAATATCCAGGTCTGGAATATCCTGAATAAGTTCCATGGCTGAGGTTGCCTGGCCTGCTATTATTCCTGGATCATCATAGGGGTGGATGAACCTGGCTTCAGTTTTCTCAACGATGGTTTTCAGAGTGGATTCCCTGGCTTCCAATGTGGGCTCACAGAAGGTTATCTGACCCCCATGGGATCTTACAGCATTCACTTTGATCTCGGGAGCAGTGCGCGGCATGACGATGTATGCCTCTATTCCTCTCTTCTTGGCCGCATAGGCCAGTGCCTGGGCATGATTGCCTGAAGAATGGGTGGCCACTCCGTTCTTCACTTCTTCATCCGAAAGTGAGAAGACAATATTGGACGCGCCTCGTGGCTTGAAGACCCCGCATATCTGCAGATTCTCGCATTTGAAAAATACATTGGCTCCCAGTAACTTATCTAGATCATTGGAGTTCATGACCTCGGTTCTCCTGATATGGGGCTGGATGCGCTGGTGAGCTTCCTCGATATCGGCCTTTGTGGGGATGTTGATTGTCATAGCTTCTCAGAGGTAGAAAACATCGTAGAATATTAAGATTGGTGGGCGATTATCAGTAAAGCATTTTGATAGCAGGGCATTTGCCAGCAAAGCAATGTGCTATTGAACATGCCCCGCCTGAAGGAAATCGAGACCTCGATTTCTGAAGGTTGCAAAGGGATCCAGTAATGTAGAAATAGGAATTATATCATTATCTACAAATGAGCAATCGCGAATAATGGAGAGGCGAAGCTCAGCTTTGCTGAGATTCAGGGTACTATATTTGATGTATTGGCAAGTGACAATACCAACTGATAATCTGCGAACCTCGTCCAAAGGACGGGGGTGTCTTCCGAATCAAACTCTTTACCCATAGGTAAGACAAACACGTTTGATAAAAAAGATGCGTACATACTAAAGATACAATGCGCATCTTAAAAAAAATAGAGAAGTGCGCCCGGGTATTTGTGGGCAACCGGGCGCGTTTAATAGGTATTTGTCTATGCAAATATTGAGGTCTGTCCAGGCTTTGGAAGATCAATGATCTTCTTGCCCTTGACACCACTTGTGCTGGTATCGAATATCTTGATAGATGTCGAGTCCCAGGCTGTGTGAACAGTATAGTCACCAGCAGGTACCATTGTTCCATCGGTGTATGTCTGGTCCCATGTGTAGTCAATGCTCTGACCTGGATCCAGTGGCGGCATGTAGAACAGGATGTTCGGCAGGTAGATCTGCTCGCCAGCATCGTTCTCTATCCAGAAACCATTTGGAATGGTTACCATCTCGTCACCATTGTTGGTGACTGTTATTATGACCACTTCCCCTTCATTATAGGCTGATTTGTCAGTGTCCAGTGTGACACCGGTTGCAGCATTTGCTACTCCTGAGGTCATTATGACCATGAAGATCAACCCAAGCGCGATTACTCCTCTTCCTTTCATGTATATCACTTTTCCTTCATCTGTCAAGGCCATCAGCATAAATCCCGACTTGCCTCGTAGATGAGATATATGGTCGATACCAGGCGGGGTATATAAAGCTTCCTGTATTCGTATTAATATTAAGTTATCTTTACGATTACTGCACTTTAATAAGATTATAAAACATTTATTATTATTTTTATTGGGTTTGATACACAAGGTTTTTATTGTAAGAGCCCTTTTACGGAACCATGACCAAGCCTTTATCGGACAGGGAGAAGAGGGTGCTTTATGAAATCGTCAAGCATCCTGAGTTCACGGACAACAATTTAGCAGAGCGCACCGGGATTAAACTTTCAACAGTTACAGCCATACGTCGCCGGTTGAATAAGAACGGTATGTACAAGATGATCCGGATACCTGATCTTCAGCTCCTGGGGGCCGAGTTATTGGCTGTGAACTATTCTGTTTACAATGCGACCGCGCCCATGGAGAAAAGGCTGGAGACCGGAAGGAAATTTGCCAGGGAGCACAAAGAGGTTTTCTGGGCAATAAACGAGTATGTTCAATCAGTGGCCTTTCATTTCTCCAGGAACTACACTGATATCCTGAGCAATATCATAGAACTAGAGACGCATCACACCGAGAAGGGCTACCTGGATGAGGGAGGCATAGACCTCATGGTATTCTCCTTCAAACTATCTCAGGTGCCGTATTTCTTTGATTTCGCGCCTCTACTGGCCAATAGTTTTGGATTTTCAGAGGGGGATGAGAATGGTGGAGGTATGAGATCTAGATATGGCCACGATGACCATGAACAGGACATGGCTGAAGTGCCGAACCTGACCCCCTTGGGAAAGAAGGTCTATTACAATCTGGTCAAATACCCGGAAATGACGGATACTGAATTGGCGGAGATCATATCCGTATCCCAGAGGACCATTACCAAGCTCAGAAAATACTTTGAAGAGGAGGGTTTGATGCAAGCTGTTATCATTCCAAATCTTGAGAAACTGGGTTTCAAAATGCTGGTCTTTGATCATGCGAAATTGAACCTCAAGGTCAAGGGAGATCAGAGGAATATAATCCTCCATTCCCTGATGGGGATCAAGCCACCTATCACCTTCATAGCTGGAAGTTCCGATGTGGTGGTCCTGACGGTGTACGAGGATTTCGCCACCTACCGGAGAAGCATCAACCGATTCGCCGAGGTCTACAAATACGAAAAAATATTCATCAAGGAGCCCAAGCGTTTGCTCTTCTCCATCTCGGAGATGGACATGATAAAGGATCATATTTATTCGCCCATCGTGGCCAAGATACTGGGCATTGAGGAAACTTCCTGATCGCACATCCAGCCCATCCCAAGCATACCTGAGATCAATAGACTGGATAAATGATCCTGACAACCAATGAGGGCTCCCCAATATTAAGTCGAAGACTTGAATGAGCATTAAGTCGAAGGCTTGAATGCACCCTTAAGGGGAAGAACCAAATATGAGCCCTTATTAAATACGCCCAGAGGCATATTTAATAAATACCGAGTTGACCATGATGAGCCCGATGAAAGGTAAGGTTCCCAGCAAGACAAAGCCAGTCACCATGTGGCGTGAGAAGGAGATCCTCAATGGAGAGGTGATGGACTCCCTGGTGGCCATACTCAGGGGAAGGGGATGCTACTGGGCCGCGAGATCCGGGTGCCTGATGTGTGGTTATTCATGCGATACCATTCAGAGCATAACTGATGATGATATGCTGGCTCAGTTCAATGTTGTCATGGACTTTCACGAATCTGAAGAATACATCAAGATCTACAATTCCGGCAGCTTCTTCGACAACCGTGAGATGTCGGATGACACCCGTGATAAGATCCTGATCATGGCCGGGGGAGACGGCCAGCGTCATGTATTGGTGGAATCAAGACCCGAGTTCATCAAGGCCGAGGCCATTGACCGGGCTTTGGAGCATGTGGGAAGCTTGGAGGTCGCTATTGGCCTGGAAAGCGCCAATGACGATATCAGGAAGAAATGTGTCAATAAGGGCTTTTCATTTGATAATTTCAAGAGAGCGGCCACCATCCTGAAGGATAGGGGAGTTCTTGTCAGAACCTACATTCTTCTAAAACCACCCTATCTCACCGAGAAGGAAGCCATCGAGGATGCGGTTGAAAGCGCAATACTTGCCGATGAATATTCAGATATCATATCCATTAACCCGATCAATGTCCAGAGGAACACGACTGTTGAAAGGCTGTGGCGAAAGGGACTTTATCGCCCTCCCTGGCTGTGGAGCCTGGCCGAGGTATTGAAGAGAGCGAAGGTCGAGACCACCTCGCGACTCGTATCATCGCCATCTGGAGGAGGCAGCCGTCGAGGAGTGCACAATTGCCCCCAGTGCAATAAGAGGTTTCTAGAGGCCATCGACAATTTCTACCTCAACCAGGATCCTTCACTCCTGGAGTTCTCATGCACGTGCAAGGCCCAATGGATGGATACTTTGGATTTTCAGGAAATGATGGGTACGACGGCCGACCTGGACAGGCTGATCGGAGAATGGTGACCTCGATCTCTCTCATTGTAAGGTTTTTAATCAATGCCGCATTCCGTTCCTCATGACGGTATTATCTGACAAGGGAATTCTCCAGGCCATGAAAGATGGGGAGCTGGGCATCGATGATTTTGTGGAGAAGAACCTCACACCCAATGGCTATGACATGTCCATATTGGATATCAAGGTGGGTCGAGATGGAGAGACATTCACTGAAGGAGAGGTGATCATCCCGCCAATGACCTGGTTCGCGGCCAGCACCAAGGAGTATTTGAGATTCGGGCCCCGTATAACTAGCCAGCTGTGGATAAGGACCACCTGGGCCAGAAGGGGAGTTCTATCTTCATTCGGCAAGGTGGATGCTGGTTTTGAAGGAACCCTCACCCTATCGGCCTTCAATTCATCGGATAGGGAAGTTGTGATACCTATAGGAGATAGATTCTGCCAGATAGTGTTCGAATGGCTGGACACTGCTTCTGATAAACAATATGCCGAGCGCTCGGGGAACTACCAGGGCCAGAGAGGTATCAATTTGGGCAATGAGTAGGTACCGAATAATTGGTAAATGGTGTAGATCGAAAAGGGAGATCGAAAGGGAGTTTGAGAAAATGATCAAAGCTGTTCTGTTCGACATGGGAAACACGCTGGTGGACAGCCGGACCACCGAAGGGACGTTTTCCCGGATACTTCGAGAAAAAGGTCATGATGTTCCCCATGATATCATAAAAAACGCACTGGACAATGTTCAAAACGAACCTGCCCCGGATGTCGAGGTCGGTGACAGAGTCGGCATATCATCCGAGGATTTCTATATCCAATACAATAATGATGTGATCGAATATTTAGATCTCAAAAACCCTGAGCCAGATCTGGGAAAATTCATCTATGACAGATGGTTCGAGGTACTACATATTTACCTTTTGCCCAATGTGGAAAGGACGGTGAATGAATTGAAGGCCAGGGGCATCAAGACCGGAATAATAACCAATGGCTTCAGGGACGAGGTGAATAGAGTGTTCACAGGTCTGCCCATCCAGCCCGATGACTTCGACCTCGTGATCGGATGCAATACCACGGGCTTTGCCAAGCCCAATCCCCGCCCTTTCAAGCTCGCCCTTGAGATGCTCGGGCTCCAGCCAGAAGAAGTGATGTTCGTGGGTGACAGTTACAGGAACGATTATCAGGGCTCTGGAAAGGTAGGTATGAGGCCGATTCTCTATTTGCCCAAGGGAAAGCCATCGGAGAAGGACGTGGTCTTCGTGAGGGATCTGAAAGATCTGCTGGATATGTTGTAAGATCAGATATTTTCAAAACATCACTCATCATATAACAGCCACATCAGCCCCCCTGTAATTAGAGGGATCAGCCCGATGAATATGGTAGAGCTCTGATCTGAAAGTGAACTATGGAACTGCGGCGCACTACCTAGATACACCCCTCCAGATACGATCAGGATGCCTATTATCGCCATCATCATTCCAAGGAAATGCAGTTTGGGATTTCTCATATCTCTTCCTCCATATTATCTATGATCAAATACGGAACACGGATATTTAAATGTATTTTGGGATATCCGCAATTTCACCCTCTATAGCATCAGGCACACATCTCTTTACTATCAAAGGCCAAGAACGCCCATTCCTTCAGGATTGGAATGAATTGGCCAGCAGTAAAAAAACACTCCGCCGTAAGCCGTCAATGTACTAGCATCATAACGCAGAGGTCATATCTCTGCGAGTCAGGCTTATGGCCCCCCAAAAATGTAAACATACAGGCATAAAGGAACTGGCATCAGCATCATACAAGCAGGAACTTGAACGAGTCAAGTTCCATTATGGCCTGGTAGTTTACTATCACTCTCGATAATGATTCTGGAGAAATCACCTTTAATAGCCATATGGCCAATTGGTTATTTGAGAAGAAAGTACTCAAATATTCTAAAAGTGTTCCTCCTCTTCCTTTCAGGTTCCAGCTTTCTTCTCCCTTTTAATGATACTCTATATTGATGATATGATCAGTTGTGATAGAGAAAGGTCTGGATTATATAAGGAATGCCTGGATAAGAACATGTATGGCAGTAGAAATTGATAGTAACTGTGCGCCTTATACTGAGGATCTATTGTGCGAACTCCTAGTAGTTAACAAGTGTCTGGGACGCATTTGCTTGTGGTTCGATCCCAAGGCAAGGCAATGCTCCCTTCCTTTGGACCCCAGCCTGCTAGCTCACTTTTAATATATTAATATTGATAGATATTCTTACCTGTGATCCTAATAGGTCAATTTCCTTCTATTTGTAAAATTAAGATGATTACCAGCCTGCATGATGAAAGGGGTGAGTATGAGAAGGGTCGTGGAACCAAAGATCAAGATACTGTTTATCCTATCCTCCTCGGCCTGTTCCATGCTTTTGATATCTGAGGATTCATTACTAAATTCATATTCTGGCTCGGCTTCCAAAACAGCTTCTGTCTCAGATATGTTCTGCACCTCGGAAATTGGGACACCTAAGCCTATCTTGGCAGTATCGGTCGATCGCCCGATATCCTCAGCATAGACACCAATGGTGATCACCCAGGTCGATATGATCATTATCATGAGCAGTGTGGATAGTATCTTGCCCCTTCTCTGAGGCCTGTTTGTTCCTTTGCAGGATCTTGGGTTTTCATCGATCCTTGGTATTAGTTCCATTGTAAGAAGATACTTGATGCAGATTATATAAACCATATCAGCCAGCTACCATTATTGAGACCGATAATCAGAATGCCTGGCATGGCCTGGGACTGCTTCTCCAATCTCTCCTCATTTCATATCGCGAATGAGTTGAGAACAAAGAATACCAATGCGAAGAACATGACAGAAGCAAAGCCCATTATCAAGGCAGGCATCATGTATATCGCCACTCCCTCATATAGAATGGAGCCGGCAAAAAAGGCGATTATCGAGACTGGTACCACCTTTTTCAAAATAATATCCTCAAGAGCACTCCCCATCGCGGCATTTGGCGAAATCCTGTTCGTTGTATAGGCCATCATCGGGGCTTCTATTCACCTCTTCGGTATTAATAGGGGCGAGCCAGTAATCAATGGAGATTATCAAACCTGACTATAATATGTGAGAATGAGGGTTGGTGAGGCCTCATTGTTTCGCGGTCTCAAGTACCTTGATGCCCTCATGGTCGATGGAGTATCTGATGTATTCCAGGGGGGTTTTACTGCCTCTCATCTTGACCACATTGATGAGTCTTTCAACATTTCCTGTGAATGGATTCTCCCTCTTGAACAGTTCTATCGCTCCATGGACCGAATACAGGGCCACGCGGCTGTATCTTTCATCCACGGTCTCATCACAGACCAGAACGCTCGTCATCTTCTTTGACCTGATGGTATTGACCAGATAGTCCATTTGATTCCTGAAGGTCCCGATGGAAACATCGACCGTGTAGACTCCAAGATTGTCGATAATTATATTATCCGCATCCTGAGTCTCAATGATCTCAATGGGGTTCTTGAAAATAAAGGTCGGGGAGGTCTTGCCTCTTCTCCATTCCACCTCTTTCATCCTTTCCCTTAGTGCTGGGATGATGATTAGTAGCTCATCTTCCTCGAACTTGTCAAAGGGCTTGCCTATCTGGCTTGCCTGTTCCTTTATTTCTTCGGGGGTTTCCTCTGTGGCAAGGAGAATGGTCTTCTCACCTCTTTTACAGGCTTCGTAAATATAATGGATGGCCAGTATGCTCTTCCCTACTCCTGGCCCGCCTGTAACTGTGATCGTCCTTCCTTTGGGAAATCCTCCCTCGATGAGCTCATCCAGTCCAGAGACCCCTGTGCTTACCCTTTCTAATCCTTTATCAGAGTTCGGCAATGTCATCACCCTTGACATAATCATTGGTATATCCATTTCTCAGTTCGCAACGCACCCTCATCTTACCTTCGACATACATAATATTGACCATGTGTACATTGGACAAATACTTCCAGGTTCTTTTACCTTCCTGTGTGAGATATCTTTCATCCTTTACGATGAATCCTTCTGCAAGCAATGAGTTGATCCTCCTGTAGCAAGCGGCGATAGGTATGCCGTGTTTATGGGATATCTCCAAGGCCGTCTTGGACCTCATGTTCGTGGCCATCAGTATCGTGGATGAATAAGTATCACCCAATATACGAGCCATATCTGCATCAGCTGGATTTTCTTGTTCTTGTTTCATATTTGTTCCCCCTCTTAGGTCTAATTCTCGATATGAGCCCTTTAGGATATAAAGGAATCTTATGATTTATACGAACTTGTTCTTATTAATACGAATCAAAACGATATTATATAGTACTAGAAATGACATTTACGTCTAACTAAATAATAAGATAAAGAAATGAAATATAATACTGGCAATATTGATTAACTATCAAAACTG
>JAGLQE010000242.1 GCA_023137005.1 Thermoplasmata archaeon | reverse complement strand
GGATATCTCTTATCGCACATACCGGCGTTCTCTACGATATCCGTGTACCAATCATTGAATTCCTCGGGTTTGATCATCTTACCTGACACCATCCTCGCCAATCATTCATATTATAAAAGATTTAAGTTATAGAATATATCCGGTCATATCAACTATTCTGACCCATCATTTATTCTGATCCTCATTTTCCAAGATCATGGTTTGAGGCCTTTCTGTATAGAGAATATCACCACAGAGGCAATTATACTTGCCAATAATACGAACACAATGATGTAGACCAGCAATTCATAGTCATCATGAGCGACATTGAACATATATGGCATATCTTGGGGACCATATACATCCACGATATTACTTCCATCTGAAACAGAGAAATATACATGAAGATCTCCGGTGGTCGATATAGAGAATTCCGTGGAATAATTGCCAATGCCTGTTGAGTAATTGCCCGATACCTGGGACATATTGACACATGAATAGGTCAGATCGTCAAAACTGTAATACATCTTTACTTCTTCGATCTGGATATTATCAAAGACCTGAAGGTTGAAGATCATCTTATCCATATTGATCTCGGGGTAAGCACCATGGTCAAAAAAGGCACTCGGCCTCGAATTGTCCAGTATGGTTATTTCTTGTGTAATACTGATATTCTCATTAAGGGCCATAGCAGTTAGGTTCTTACTGGGTGTGATATATAATATGAAACTGTCCTTGAACAAATGACTTCCTTTGTCTTGAACAGAATAAGTATATGGGGGCGGCAGGACAGCGGGATAAGTGTCATCGGAAAAGAATTCCACATCCCCGGAATAGTTCATAACAGTATTGTCAAATCCATCCAATATTGACACCACACATGAGAATGGTTCTCCAGCATCGACATGGCCCATGGTGGATATTTTTAATTTGTCCATCACATTCGATAGAATATTTAAAGTGATATTTGAAGAGATGTCCTCATCAAGCACTTTGACAGATATCTTCTGAGGACCTGATGTGAACAGTGCATATTCGAAGACCTCTATCGGGGTGCCTGTTGAGCTCACTGTCTTATTGAGAGCCTGTTCGTCCGTGGACATCACCATGAATGTATATCCAGAGGGTGTTGCAAGATTTCCAAAGATATCAAAGGCATATATTGAAAGATCGAAATCCTGACCTGCAATGTATGTATCGAATTCAGCCTTCAACTGTATGTCTGTCACGATCGCAGATGATATATTGAAGATCGAAAGACCATCACCATAAAAGGTTCCATTGTTCATTCTAATGACCGTTGGAGCATTATGGGACACATTGTCCAGGTAATAACAATATATTGCATCATCTTCAGGAGTGATGGATAGAGTTCTCACAACAGAATCATTTGTCAGAAAGATACCAGTTTCAGAAGATGTCATGAGTTGTATGTCTGTTGTAGTGTTCACATTCGCTTGGTTCCCGAATTGATCGATAAGTTGGATCGTCAACAATATCATCTCACCGGCAGGCGAAGTATAGTGATCGGGGGTGATGGCCCAATGACTTCCATTGGATGATATCACCCGTATCGAGGCATTGCAGGAGCCCAATATCGAATTATAAGCTGTGATAGACATTGTACTCGATGGAGACGCTGTTGTATCACTGTAGTAGAATATTGCCTGTGCCTCACCGCTGGATATCGTGATCGTGGATCCCGATGAGAAGGTGCCAGTGGCAGACTCCGATGATAGAGAGAACTCATAATCCATATTAGCAAATGTAGGGTTGGCATACTCATCATGCAGTATCAGGACATAGGGTTGGGGATCACCTGCGGTGATCGTAGAATTGTCGGGCACAAGTACGATCGCATCCGGGATACTCGATATCACAAGGATCATGGAAGCCCCGTTCATCGAAGCATTGTCTTTTTCCTCGGCCTCGAGCCACTGGGGCCCTGCCTTGAATAACTGGACCAGATCGAATACATGACTGCCATTATCAGATATTGAGAATGTGTAGGATCCTATCTCACCATCGGGATAATACGGGTCTGTGGTCTTCAAAACGATCTCCTGAGAATAATCTGTAACTTGGTTCCCATATTTGTCAAGTACATTCACTATCATGCTAAATTCCTCACCCGCCACAGTAGAAGCAGGTAGAAAGATCGAGAAGGAATGTGAATTTCCATGCAATATCTCTTTGGACATGATCGAAGTGGCATTGATATTGGAGGATGAATCCATTGCTGAAAAATAATAATACATCAGACCAGTCACCTCGACATCCGGTATCTGGGCACTCCAGGCTCCATTCGAAGAATTACCAGAATTTAAGACCATGGCCATGGGTGAAAAATCAGACATGGAAGGAGTGAGATAAAATACATCAACACCAGTCACCTCAATATTGTCAGATACATTCACAGAGAATATTATTAGCTCATCTGATCGATCCCCAATACAATCAAGATCGTGGAACTCGGGCACCAGCACATCTTCAATGGTAATATTGATTATCGAGCCAGAACCAGATGATAATACCAGACCGGTATTATTTCCTCCAAAGCCATTCTTGAAAGCAGAAGATAATATCATGTCCCCTACCAGATAGCCGGACGGGTAATTCGATATGTCGACGATATATCTTCCGATCATATCTGTTGCTGTGATCTCAATGTCACCAGTTCTCATATTCTCAACAGATACACTCGCATTCTTTATTGCGACCCCTTCATTATTCCTTACCAGGCCACTGATCGTGTATCCCGGAAATCCAGCTCCCTCTGCGGCATCCATGAAAAACGCATATTGAGATGAGAATATCAATGATATTATGATCAATGGGATGATCGCCTTCAGATTTAAAATATCATATATATTCCGGGGTTTGTATCCCATATTATCAGCTTTTTTTATTTTTCTTATTTTTTTTCTTCTCTTTAGGCTTAAAGAAATAAAGCCCGATGATTACGGCGAATATGATCCCTACGACCATGATAATGGTCATTACATCACTTATGTTCGTCCCGGGTTCTGGCGGCTGCATGGTTATGTTCACCCACCCTTTGACCAGACCAGTCTGCCCAGGCTCGATGGTAAATATCTCCGAATTGGTCGTATGATCCTCATGCTCGACCGTGGCCTTTATATTTTGATTGTAATCTACAAAACTAAAGCTCAAATTAGGCTGTGAAGGGTTGAACAGAGTGCCAAGGTCAACATCAAAGAACAGGTCGCCGTTACTATCTGTTAGACCATTCAATTCGGTTCCCACAGCCTGGTTCAACAGAGTCACATTGGCTCCAGCAACAGGGTTGCCGCCATTCACACTGTCCACATGAATATATAACCTTACAGGAATTGCGGAAACATTCGAGCCTAATACGGCAAATGAACTTAGCATCACCAGCATTGAAATGACAATGACCGAAAGCCTCTTCATTTACGCCCCTCGTATTTCCTCTTCCTGCGAATGGACATGACAAAGACCAGAGCAATGAATACTATGGGCAATACTGCATTGGCAAATTCGGGAATATCCGTGAGATAGATATCGATATTATGATATGCATGGCCATGAGCATCCGAGATGGTAGATGGCAATTGAGGCTCACTGACGTATCGGGATATGTCTATGACCCCGAAGGAATATCCGTACCAGAGGAAGTCCGCATCTATTGCTTTTACAGTGATCCCCTGTCCATCCAAATAACCAGAGGCTAATTTTCCCAGGTCAATGATATAATAACCGTCCTCGTTCGCTCTGCCAACCACGGTCTCATTTGTCACATTGTTGTGGATTATGATCATGGAATCAAGGACAGAACGGCTGGATGAGGATGAGATAACATTGCCCCATACATAATATGGAGGTAGTACGACCCTCACATCGAAGTAACCAGTTCTATTTGTGAGGCCATCGGTGTCCATTGCCCAGACATAGTATGATACGATACCTTTCCACATCTGTTCATCCACTGTGAAATTATAGTGACCATTCCCATTTACATCCGAGTTCACTGTTGGGGTCATGATCCCTGAATGCTGAACGCCTTCAATGTCCGTGTAGTATATGACAACCTGGACAATTCCACCGTCCACATCATATAACAAGGCGGTCAATTCGAAGGTGTGGCCCGCATAAACGAATTCCGGAGGGACCGTGATTATCTCTGGCGGCAATAATGAAACACCACCAATAGATGTTACTGCCACTGCATAGCTTCCCACATAGTTGAAGCCATTCTCTGCCTGGAATTCACATGTCGCATTATTGATTATCACTGGAACGACTATATTGAGATCTATCAGAGCATACAATTCAAAGCTATGGGAGCCTGGTGCCAGATCTGTGAAATTGTAATACCACACAATGCCATCATTCCATGAGCTCGTGAAAGAGGGTATGGATGATGCGGTGTCGTTCATGTATGTCAGTCCGAAGGGCAGTGTGTCATTGATCCATAGGTTATGAGCCATTCCACTTCCCGTATTATTGAAGAATATAGTGTATGTGAGATATTCATCAGGGAAGGCGGATGTTGAATTGACCATCTTGTCGATAATAATGATGGGGCGCCTGGCATTGGTGACCACGAAAGCGTACAATGGTGTGAACGAAAGACCACTGGATGCTTTGTATTCACATGTCACACTGTTTGGAAGTAATGTGCGGTCAGGTATATCTGCATCGACCTGGAGATATATCATGATCTCATGGAGTCCTGGAGCGACATCTGTGAAGTTGAACATGAGCTCATTGCCATTTATCCAATATCCGTCAAATGTAGCGCCTGTGATATTCATTGCATTGTGGATCATGAATGTTGTCCATGAAGGCATGGTATCATTGACCCATACATGGCTTGCATTGGCGGAACCTGTATTATTGAATGATATTGTATATACCAATATATCAGATGGATAAGCGTCATCCAAATTCACAGATTTATCCAGTTCGAGTGTTGGTCTTATAACGGTCACGAGAACCATATCTGAGGAAGTGAATGTCATTCCATTGTTTATCTGGAATGCACATGTCGCACTGTTGACCAGCACCTCACCGTCTGGCAGAACAAGTGAATCACTGACATTGACGATTATGTCAAAGGAGTACAGACCCGGAGCGAGTGTTCCAAGATCCCATTCATACATGTCGCCAATGATGGTCGGAATTACTCCACTAGTGTCGCTCACATATGTCACCCAGTCCGGAAGGATATCTGAGATCACGACATTCACTGCATCTGCATTTCCTGTATTGTCGAAGTACACGGTATAAACGATGACACCGCCAGGGTTGACAGTTGACACATCCGCGGTCTTTACAATATTTATCTCGGGCAGAGCCACCTGGGTTACCGCATAATCACTGGTCTCCTCGAAGATGAGGTCATTGGGCGCGCTGTAGTTAGCGAATACCCAATTGGTCAGCAATGTGCCACTGGCAACAGTGTCGGGAATGGACACTCTGAAGGAGAAGGAATGGAGGCCTGGTGCCACATTGTTGAATCTCCAGCCAATTGTCTGGCCAGCCAAATAATAAGGCAGTACACCACTGGTTATCGTATTGAGATATATCACGCCATTTGGCAGTGTCTCATGTATCCAAACAGTATCCGCGGTTCCGCTTCCGGTATTGTCGTAGTAGATCGTGTAGATCAACTCATCACCCGGATTGGCAACAGCCATGTCAACGATCTTGCTGACAACGATGACCGGCCTTATGATGTTCAGAGATGCAGAGTCACTTCCACCAGTCATAACAGTGCCGCTGGGCAGGGTGTAATTGCACCATACATTGTTAACTAACAACCCCTCAGGTGTATTGGCATCTATCATTGCCCACACACTGAAGGTTATGGTCGCCCCCGGAGCCACATTGTAGAAGGTCCATCTGTAATCGTTGCCCGAGTTCCATGGGATCTGGCCGCTGGAATCTGCGAGATATGTGATCTCAGCTGGGAATGTATCCTCGATCCAGGCGATCGGTGCAGTCAGTGAGCCGGTATTCTCTATGGTTATTGTGTACACCACAATGTCATCTGGATAGGCAGTATCCGGAGTCACAGATTTACTGATGTCTATAATTGGCATCTGTATCCAGACACTGGCAGTATCGGACACAGTCCAATTCAGGCCATTTGCAATTTCGTAATCAAGTTTGATTCCATTGGTGATCGGTATCACCGCGGGTGGTTCGATCACCTGTACAGTGATAAGGAAGAAATAGCTACCCGGGCCGACATTCGTGAAGTTGAACCATATCCGATCTCCACTTTGGCCCTTCGATGCAAAGTATTGTGTGAAATGTGCACTATCACTGACATAAGAAACCCATATTGGCAGAGTGTCATTTATCCAGACATTTGTCGCATGTGAACCCGTATTATTGAACCATACCAGGTAAGTTAGCGAGTCAAATGGAGCGACCTCAGAAACACTAGCCGCCTTCTCAATTGTGATTATCGGCCTTACCACTGTCGTATTAGCCCAATCATGAAGCATCGGATAGGTGGCCGTAATAGCATAATCGCATGTCACATAGTTGGTCACAGGGTCATTGTGGTCCGCAACGGTCGGGATCTGGACGGTTATTGTGAAGCTGTAAGAACCCGGAGCAACATTTGTGAAGAAGAATCTGAATCCATTGAATATCGGGAATTGACCTGCAAAGCCAGGCACTGAAGCACCGGTATCACCGATATAGGCAACATTGGAATCCCAAGTATCTGTTACATTCACATAACTTGCAATACCTGAGCCAGTATTGCTGAAGAATATCGTGTAGGTGAGGATATCCCCGGGGTTGGCCGTTGCCGCGCTCACTATCTTCTCGAGCACCATGACGGGTGCCTGGACATATGTAGTTCCGTCGTCCATCGACATTGACAATGGATTGGAATTCGCATCAGTGTAATTGAGGAAGACCCAGTTGGTCAGTGCCTCTCCGTCCGGTGCAAAGTCATCCACGCGTACTGTTACTGTGAATGAATGGATACCGGGTGCCACATTTGTCAGGTTCCAGTAATAGACATTGCCGCTGGATCCAGATAGACCTATACTGCTACTGTCATAGCTCACCCATGATGGTAGAACATCGATAATATCTACAGTACCAGCCTCTCCGCTTCCTGTATTATCATAGAATATAGTGTAGGTTATCAGGCTGCCAGGTATTGTAAGTCCTGGAGCGGATTTCTGAACGACCATAACAGGGGCATTAACGATGACCGAGCCGATATCATTCTCACCGACACCAATGACATTGGAGTTTGCATCGGTATAGCTCATGGATGCAAAGTTATCGAGGACAGTTCCATCAAGCACTCCGGCATCGACCGAGACCGTGATGGTAAATGAATAAGAGCCTGATGCAACATTCGTGAAGTTGGCCCAGAACATTTGGCCGCTGTCACCGGAATTCGCGTAACCAGCAACCAAGTTGGCATTGTCGCTAATGTAGGTAAGACCAACAGGTAGCGTATCGGTTATGCCGACAAGGCCTGCATCTCCGGTTCCTGTATTATTGAACCATATTACGAACTGCACGATGTCACCGGGATCCGCATACTGTATATCTGGGGTCTTCTCGATGGTCATGATCGGGGCAGTCACGACTGTGACCGCGTCATCCTCTGATGGAAGGAGCTGAACACCGGTCTGGTTCGTGAAGCTCAGATAAGCCCAGTTCACGAGCACCCATCCATCGGGTAGTCCGGCATTTACTGTCACATCGATGGTGAAGCTGTATTGTCCTGGCACTACATTGGTGAAGTTCCAGTAATAAACATTTCCACTGCTTCCTGATGGTACGGCACTGGATGCAGAAAAGCCCACATCTGCCGGGAGTATATCGGTTATATTGACGAATGCGGCATTCTCACTTCCAGTCACATTGTAATAGATAGTGTACTGGATCGTATCTCCGGGATTGGCAATTGCATCTCCCGTGGCCTTGACGATCGCCATCGACACATTGGTCACCATGGTCGTCGTATTGTCCCATGATGGGGGCAGGTAGAAGGCACCAATATCATTGGTGTATTCCAAGCCAGCTGTATTGTTCAGGTAGGTTCCCTGAGACAGTCCGGCATCCACCGTGACATCGATGGTGAAGGAATGAACTCCAGGTCCAACATTTATAAATTCGAATTGAAGGATCTGACCCACCTGCAGGAATGATGAGAATTCCGGCAGAAGGTTTGCGTCACTCCCCACATAGGTCACATCAGCAGGCAGTGTGTCATTTATCCACACAAAGCCAGCATCGGAAGTTCCGGTATTGTTGAACCATATCGTGTACTGCAGGAAGTCCGGTGATATCACAAAGGTCTGATTGACCGTCTTCTCTATCACTATCTCGGGCATGTCCAGAACAATGGTTATCGCGGTATCGGTATCATTCGGTAGAGGGGACCAATTCCCATTTGCATCCTCGGACACTTCCTCGACCACATTGGTAAGCACAGTTCCGTTCGCAACTGCATTGACACTCACATTGATCACAAAGGAATAGTTGCCAGGGGCAATGTTTGCGAACTCGTATTGATAATTTCCACCAGGGAAGGTCAATGCCACAAATCCGGGGATCATTGCAGATGAATCGCTGATATATGCGACATTGGCATCCAGGAAATCCGTTATAAGGACAGTCTGTGCCACACCGCTTCCCGAGTTATTGAACATTATCGTGTACTGCAGAATATCTCCAGGGTAGGCGATGGCCTGATCAACCACTTTCCAGGCATTGACGTCCGGGACG
>JAGLQE010000241.1 GCA_023137005.1 Thermoplasmata archaeon | reverse complement strand
CAAACCGGCCTCATAACCTTTACCTCGCATCATTGTTTATTTAACCACTCTTCCCCGATGAACAGATTCCTCACCGAATTTTTTCTTGATGGCGTCCACGGCCCGGTGGATTTTTTCTCTTTTCTGATCGGTCGGCTGTTGAAAAAGATCACTTTGGAATCCGGCCAGGTCAAAATTCGAGACTTTAACTCCCACCAGACGTACTTTTTTCCTGACCTTAAAATTTTTATAGAGTTTCTGTATCTGTTGATAAAGCACATCAACAAAATTAGTCGGCTCCGGAACCGTTATCGCCCGAGTATAAGTTTGAAAACCCGTTACCCGAATCTTTAAGGTGATCGTTCGCCCTTTTAACCCGGCCTGACGCAGACGTCCGGAAACCTTTTCGCAAAGCCACATCAAAGAACTGTCGATCTCATCCTGATCAGCCGTGTCTTTCCCGAAAGTGGTTTCGTTACTGATCGATTTCGCCCCGGTCTCGGTTTCAACGTCACGTTCATCAATCCCATTTGCCAGAGACCATAAATGTTCGCCGTTAGCCCCGAAGATTTTTTTTAATGCCTTCACATCTTTTTTCGCCAGCTGGCCAACAGTCCAAATCCCCATCTCGTTTAAGGATTGCCGGGTCTTGACGCCGACACCCCAGAGTTTACTTATCTCCAGCGGCCAGAGAAAATCGAACAGTTTTTCTTTCGTCACCTCGACCAAACCATCCGGTTTTCCGAAATCAGAAGCGATCTTAGCCACCATTTTTACCGGAGCCAGTCCAACCGAAGCGATCAAATCGATTTCTTCTTTGATCCGTTTTTTTATCAAGACGCAAGTCTGACGCGGCGTACCGAAAAGCTGGTAACTGCCGCTAATATCCAAAAAGGCCTCGTCAATACTGACTGGCTCTATTTCCGGCGTAAAATTATATAAAATACCGTGAAGCTGACGGGAAACCTGACTGTATTTAGCCATATCAACCGGCCGAAAGATCGCCTTCGGACATTTCCGGTAAGCGATCGAGATCGGCAAAGCGGAATGGATCCCGAACTTCCGCGCTTCATAGGAAGCGGCCGAAACCACGCCCCGGCCACGGCCGCCTTTGGGATCAGCCCCGACCACCACGGGCTGTCCGCGCCAGGCAGGATTGTCCCGCTGTTCAATGGCCGCAAAAAAAGCATCCATATCGACGTGAATAATAAAGCGTTTTTTTACCATCTAAAAAATCATCCGGTTGATATCAACGAACATTCCTGACGTTCGGCGGGATCCCTACCTGCGACAGGCAGAGTCGTAGCTGCAAATTATTTTAGCGCAGGCTGAAGCCTGCGGCTACCGATTTACTTACGTAAATTTTACCTCGTAAAATTTACTGCCATGCCCATGCCACCGCTCATACAGAGGGTAGCCAGCCCGTTCTTGGAATCGCGCTTGACCATTTCGTGCAGAAGCGTCACCACAATCCGGGTACCGGTGCAACCGATCGGATGCCCCAACGCGATCGCCCCGCCGTTGACGTTCATTTTATCCATATTAAAATGAAGTTCCTTCTCGGCGGCGATCACCTGAACAGCAAAGGCTTCGTTGAGTTCGATCAGATCAAAATCAGACAGCTTCAGCTTGGTTTTTTTCAGCAGTTTTTGGGTGGCCGGGACAGGGGCGATCCCCATATAGGCCGGGTCAACTCCAACTGAGGTATAATCCCCCACGTAAGCCATAGGGGTATAACCCAATTCTTTGGCTTTTTCTTCTGACATCAACAAAACGGCCGCGGCGCCGTCGGTGATCCCGCAAGCATTAGCGGGCGTAACCGTACCACCCTCTTCTTTTTTCTTAAAAACCGTCGGCAATTTAGCCAGGGATTCCACCTTGACACCCGCCCGGGGATGAGCGTCTTTTTCGATAACGATAGTTTTCTTTCTTTTTTTTACCTCGACCGGTATTATCTCCTCTTTGAACTTCCCATCGGCGATTGCGGCGGCGGCCTTCTGATTACTGGCCATTGCCATTTGATCGGCGTCTTCCCTAGTAATATTGAACTTGTCGGCGATGATCTCGCCAGTGTTCCCCATGTGGTAATTATTGTAGATATCCCACAGTCCATCGTTCACCATGGCATCCACTATCTTGTCATCACCCAGTCGGTAACCACTTCTTGCCTTGTATAACAGGTATGGGGCCATGTCCATGTTCTCCATTCCACCCGCGATGATGGCCTTAGCATCCCCTGACTTGATGGCCTGGGCTGCCAGGACAACTGCCTTCATTCCCGATCCACATACCTTATTGACGGTGAATGCTCCGATCTCGACCGGCATATCTGCCGCGATCATGGCCTGCCTGGCTGGATTTTGTCCCAGTCCTGCACCAATGACATTGCCCATTATGACCTCGTCAATATCGGTCTTATCGAGTCCCGAGCGTGTAACGGCCTCGCGTATGCAAATAGCGCCCAACTCTGGGGCCCTGATGTTCTTAAGCGTTCCTCCAAACTTGCCTATGGCGGTCCTCACCGCGCTGGCTATAACTATGTCTGTCAATTGCTCCCTCCTTTAAGATTAGTCATCACAGATAGCTGGAAAATATATAATCATATCTATTATGGGAGAATGTGGTGTAATAAATATTAAATCGGATTATTATTATATAATTTAATTTAATAAAATCTTAATTAATAAAATGATTAAAATAATAAAATCAAATAGAAACATTTATATTCTCTCTTTCATATATAGGTGTAGCTCGCAAGAGTTATGGAATGGGATGCCATATGTGTAAATATTACTATCGCGGAGGATTATGTGCCAATAGCTCTATCCAGAGTCCTCTTTGCATGGACGAGAACACCTGCCCTGCAAATGACAATGGAAAGATGAAAGAAACTCAGGTGCCGAACACCATGACCGTTACAACTGTGTCGCAAACAGATACGGAAAAATGGCTCGGTCTTTATTGTAGCACCTACAAGAGATTCCACTGTACGGGCGAGGGTGAGTGCCTTACCGGCCACTGCGCCAATGCCGATATTTACATGAAGCACCTTGCTGAACGCAGGGGTGGCATGGCATGACCGAGATCCAGCAGATGACCATCGATTGCGATTACCTGGATACTGATGGCCGATGTGATGGAGTATACAAGGGCTTTGGATGTATCAAAGATAAATGCCAGCAACCCTCCAAGATCAAGCCCGAGACCTGCTCCCACATGAGGCCTGATGGTTTCTGCGAGAAACTTGGCAAACTTTCCTGCATCGGTGAAAAGAACTGTATGGACTTCGAGCTGTGATCATAATTTATTGAATCATCTCTAAGCCCAATACCGCAACGACAGTAATCATCCATTGTCGTTAAATGGTCGATTACTGTTCAAGAAGAATCCAATTGGTTCTTCCCCTTTAGGTTGGGGAGCCCTCATTTTCCTTTGAGGGGCAGAAGATGCCCCTCAATTACATTACACATTGAAATAATATTTATTGAATTCATTATGGGATAGGTCAGCGAGATATGGACTTCCCGCAATGCGGACAGAAGTTTAATTTCTCGGATATCTCCTTATTGCAGTGTGGGCAAGCATGCTTATCTATTTCACCCTCAAATGGTTCGCCGCAAGTCGCACACTTATCATCAGAATCATAGGCATCGGCCCCACAGCTGGTGCATGTGAAATCCGCGACTTCCTCACCCTCTATGGCCTCGCCACATTCCCGGCATTTCTTATCCGAGTCATAGACATCTGCCCCACATTTGGAGCAGGAGAACTCGGCCTTTTTCTCGCCCTTACCATCATCTTTGGCCTTTTGATCGACTATCTCAAGGTCAGATCCACTTGGATCCACTATAATGATATTTGATCCACCATCTTTAGGGTTATCATCATCGTCCTCATCCTCAAATGATGCCCCACATTTGGGACATTTATCATCATCATCCGTGACATCGGCTCCGCATTTTGTGCAAGAGAACACGGCCTCTGGCTTCTTGAATGCCCTGGTGTCCCTATCATCATCGGAAAAGTCCCACTGCTTCCTCTGCTCCTTGGCCTTGCCCATCCACCAGTATAGTAGAACAATGATGAAGAAGAGCATCCCCGTATTGCAGAAGGTATTGAGTGCCCCGACCCAGGCATATGTGCCGTATAGGCTGGACTGCTCACCGACCAGCGGTCCACGAATAAAGGTGGTATTAAGGCTGGATATGGTATTTGTGTCATCAAATACAAGTGCATACCAGTGATGGTAAATGGCCTCTGTATCTATCACGGCTGTTGCCTCAAATTCCTTGCCATCCAGATAATTTGTATCCGATGAATTGACCTCGACCATGTCCACGTCATGAGAGTCCCACCACAGCTCTCGCGCATAGGAAACTCTGACATCCGGGTCCTGTAGGATACTGCTATTGGCCGGAGCATTGGAATATATCGTGACATTGAACATATAGGTGGAGCCAGCCAGGTCCTTGTAAGGACTTACCTCTCCATCATGCTCAAGATAATACCAATAGGAACTGTCAGTGGGTGTGTACCGTCCATCTTCCAGTTCGACCGCTGTTGCCAATCCCCAATTCCTCACAATGGAGGATCGCCCCGTCTCTGGGATTGGTTGATCATAGGTGTCGCTGAGCACCATGATATAAACGAGAGACCCAGATATTAGAAATATAGAAATTCCAAAGAGCAGCATGTACTTGAAATCCCTCATGCCGAAGATGTAGAAAAGCAAAAAAGTAATGGCTACCGAGGTGATCAGTATTGCGAAAGGGCCAATTGAGCTGGCTCCTATGTCCGTGAAGAACACTGCCGACATCAGGGCCAAGTTGATCATCAGGGCCAGGATCACGGCTATCAACATACCGTTCTTGATCTTGCTCAATCTTTCAAGGGCTGGTGGTAGTTCCATCACATACTCGGATACAGAGCTTGTAGATAAGGATTTACCTTAATTAGATGTATTTCTCTCTTTGCGCCTGCCTGTAAAATTATATCTCAATATCTCTCATGCTTGCCAGCCCGATGCTCGTCCCTCAGCATGTGGTAGGTCTCGGCATTGAATCGGGTCTTCTCCAGCAAGCCGTCATCTCCTGATCGAATGATCTTGCCAGGCACGCCCAGGACCATACTGCCATCTGGAATTTTCATTCCTTCTCTGACGAAAGCATTGCCCCCAATAATGGAGCCCGCACCGATCTCTGACCCGTTCATTACCACAGAATTTATCCCGATTATAGTTTCATCGTGAATGGTGGCACCGTGCACCATGCAGCAGTGCCCGAGTGAGACATCCTTGCCGATGGTGACCGGGAAGTTCCTGGAAACATGGATGACGCAATTTTCTTGAATATTGGAACCCGGCCCTATTCTGATGGTGGCCAGATCCGCCCTTATCACCGCTCCGGCATAGATGGAGCATCCTTCTGCGATCTCCACATCTCCGATTATCACGGCGGTTGGATCTACATAACATGATTCATGAACCTTGGGCTTCATATTCACCTTAAAGCAGGGGGGCAATAAAACATTTTGTCCATATTTCTATATGTTAATCTTACATATTATTGAAAAATGAGTGAAAAGATTTAATAATGCCCAGATACATATCCATATTGATACCCATGAAGACTTACATGACCATGATGTTCAGCACGGAGGGCGCAAAGCCCTCGGAAGTAGCCGACCGATTGAGCAATATCGGATTCAAGCCAACCACCGGCAATTATGATTTCGTCTATGAGTGGGATAGCCATGCCACTGTGAACGAGGCAGTTTACTTTGCCGACAAGGTTCACGAGCTGCTCAAGGGCATGGATGTGACCTTCAGGTTAGAGACCGAGGTTTTTGATGAGGAAGAAGGCGAGCCAGATATAGTCTGAGCTGGCAGAACATTGAGTATTTGAGTTCAATATTGAATGTGAATCAGCTTCGGGAATAGTTTTTAATACCAAACCATTATTTTGCCCTTCAATGACTGACAGTTGGCAATTCTCACAGATTTTTGAGATGAATAGCCAATGTGCTGGATGTTGTATTGAGTAAACTTCCTCATAGATTTTTGGGAGAGTGTGAATTATGGTTGTAGTAGAGAGTATGCTGGATCTTGTGGGTGCGACGCCCGTTGTGAGATTGAAAAATATGCATTATGGCAATGTCGAGATATATGCCAAGCTGGAGGATTTCAACCCCTCTGGCTCGGTGAAGGATAGAGCGGCATTGGAGATGGTGAATTGTGCGGAGCGAGATGGGCTTCTGGATCCTGGCTCCTCTATCGTGGAGGCGACCAGTGGAAATACAGGGATCGCACTGGCCATGATCGCGGCTGTGCGTGGATACCATCTGGTCCTTTACATGCCGGAGAATATGAGCCAGGAAAGGATCAAGATGCTCAGGGCGCTGGGTGCAGAATTGCGTCTCACCCCTAAAGAAGAGGGAGTGGATGGCAGTATCCTGAGGGCGGAAAAGGCTGTAAGAGAAGAGAATATGGTCATGCTGGATCAATACAGGAATGAATGCAATACATTGGCACATTATCTATACACGGCGGATGAGATCATCGCTGATTTTGATCATATTGATGTATTGGTCATTGGAGTTGGCACTGGAGGTACAATAACCGGGCTTTCAAAACGTCTGAAAGAGGCCTATCCAGATATCAAGGTGATCGGAGTTCAGCCCAAACCGGATGACGCCTTGCAAGGACTCAAGAACCTGGAGGTTCAGGCAATTCCCGACATTTACAGTGACCAGTTCATAGATCGAACAGTTTATGTTGGTGAGGAGGAGGCCTTTGGAGCGGCAAGGCTCCTGGCAAAGAAAGAAGGCATATTGGCGGGCATTAGCTCGGGAGCCGCACTACACACGGCCATGCAGGTGACCAGCGAACTGGAAAGGTCTAAAGGTGATGGGATCGTGCTCACATTGTTCCCGGATGGTGGGGAGAAATATCTTTCGACACCTTTATTTGGGGAATGATGCCAGCCGGGAAATGTTCGGCTGGCCGCACATAGATACGAATGCTTACAATACACCAAGATACTGGTTGATCTCCCAGTCTGTAACCTGTGTCCTATACTCATCCCATTCCCTTCTCTTCAGATACAGGTAATTATTGAAGATATGCGGGCCAAGAGTTTCAAGCATCAACTCGGATTTCTCCATGTAGGTGAGTGAGTGCCCAAGATTGTCTGGCAGGGATTCGATATTGTACTTCGCCCTCGCAGCCTGAGATAGCTTGTAGATGTCCCTCTCCACACGTTCCGGTGGCTCCATATTATTCTCGATGCCCTTCAGACCCGCAGACAACATGACCGCGAACTGCAAGTAGGGACTTCCTGCGGGATCCGGGTTCCTCAGCTCCACACGGGTCCCCTCCCCTCTCTTGGCCGGTATTCGGATGAGAGCGGAACGATTCTGAGTTGCCCAGGCGATATAGCACGGGGCCTCATAACCCGGGACCAATCTCTTGAAGGAATTGACCCAGGAATTGAGTACGGGGTTTATTTCTTTAGAATAATATAATAATCCTGCGATATAATTATATGCCAGCTGGCTTAATCCATTCTCGTCATCCGGGTCATTGAAGGCATTGCCATCCTTTCCGACAAGGGACATGTGAGTGTGCATGCCAGTTCCATTCTCCCCGAAGATGGGCTTGGGCATGAAAGTTGCGTGGAGATCATTCCTGAGAGCGATTATCTTGGACACATACTTGAGGGTCACGACCCGATCTGCCGTGGTCATGGGGTCCGAATATTGAAAATTTATCTCATGCTGGCCCGCCGCAACCTCGTGATGAGTGGTGTAGACCTGGAATCCCATCTCCTGAAGGACCGCGGAGATATCGCCTCTCACATTTTCAGCCAGATCCCTCGGCGAAAGATCGAAGTAACCCCCGGTATCATTGGGGCAGGTGGTCGGGCGGCCATCCTTCATCTTGAAAAGGAAGAACTCGCACTCCGGTCCGAAATTAACCGAATATCCCATATCACTGGCCTTGGTCATCATTCTTTCCAGAACATATTTCGGGTCTCCGGCATACCTGGTATCATCGGGGTGGAATATCCTGCAATCCAACCTGGCTGTCACCCTCTTTTCCAGTGAGGAAGGCAAGATCCGCCAGGAATCAAAGTCCGGTCTGGCGATGAGGTCGGATTCTTCGATGGTCGCATACCCCTCAATGGATGATGCGTCGAAGGCGATCCCCTCGTCCAGGGCCTCCTC
>JAGLQE010000240.1 GCA_023137005.1 Thermoplasmata archaeon | reverse complement strand
ACTGGAACCCTGAGAGCCAGGTTCGTGGCCTTCTTTGGTTCTTCCAATTCGTTCATCTGCTGCAGAAGGGTGTTGCCCTTCCACCAGCCCAACTCGGGAGATGGCTTTGCTGCATTGTCGCCCTTGATCGCGCTTACTGGAACGAACTTCATCTGTTCGTCCTTGAAACCGACGGACTTCATCAGCTTGGTTACCTCTTCTATGACGGACTTGAACTTGGCCTCATCATAGCCAACTGCATCCATCTTGTTGACTGCCACGATCATCTGGTTAACGCCAAGTGTTCTTGCCAAGAAAACGTGTTCCTTTGTCTGAGCCATTACACCCTCTGGGGCTGCAACGACCAGAACTGCGGCATCTGCCTGGCTGGTACCGGTGATCATGTTTTTGACGAAATCCCTGTGACCAGGTGCGTCTATGATTGTGAAATAGTACTTGTCACTGTCGAATCTCTTGTGAGCCACATCGATAGTAACTCCTCTTTCCCTCTCTTCCTTTAGACCGTCCATAACCCAGGCGAATTCGAAACTAGCTTTACCCTTTTCTTCGGCTTCTTTCCTGTATTTGTCTATCACGTGCTGCTCGATAGTACCTGTGTCCAGGAGCATACGACCTACAAGGGTCGATTTTCCGTGGTCCACGTGTCCTATGAAGACTATGTTCAAATGTGGTTTTTCTGCCATTTATATCACTCCAATGGATTTCATCCCTATATCTATTTAATATATATTCTTTTTCTAATGACTTTAACTTGAATAGTAGTGTTCGTCATAGGGCTCTGGTTTGAGTCCCTTTCGCGTTCTTATCTGTGAAACGACCTCTGGTTGCAATTCTCTGGGCACCCTTTCGAAACCGCTGTTCTCTGTCGACCACATGGCTCTGCCACCTGTAACACTCCTCATATCATTGGAGAAGCCGAACATCTCCGCTACCGGGGCCTTGGCCTTGATAACGGTCATATCCCCGTCCTGGGTCATGTCCTCTATGATGGAACGCCTCTGCTGCATTTCTCCGGTTGCGCCTCCCATGACATCCTGGGGCACGCTGACGTACACCATCTGCTTTGGCTCCATCAAGACTCTGCCAGCCAGACACATGGCACCGTAAATAGACTGCCTGGCCGCTGGTATTACCTGTGCTGGACCTCTGTGGATGGTATCTTCGTGAAGCTTTGCATCCATGAGCTTGACCTTCATGCCCATGACTTTTTCCTCGGCCAATGGTCCACGGTTGCAGGCCTCCTTGAAGGCTTCTTTGATCAGTTCCATTGTCTCGTGCAGATACTGAATACCTTTTGTCCCATCAATAAGGACATTGGATCCTTCGAAAATGACCATTTTCTTGGCCTCTTCCTTGGTCAGTCCCAACTCCTGAAGCTGGGCGAACACGGCCTTGGTATCCTTTATCTTTCCCTCAACCTGAAGAGTTCCCTCTCTGATGGCCTTCACGATCTCTTCTTCCAGAGGTGACACGACCATGAAGAACTTATTGTGCTTATTCGGCGACTTTCCTTCAAATGGTCCAGCCTGCTTCTCCACACATTCTCTGTAAACCACGATCGGTGGTGAAGACTGGATCTCCACACCGTACTCGTTCCTTATCCTGTATTCCGTGATCTCCAGATGAAGCTCACCCATACCGGACATCAAGTGCTCGCCAGTTTCCTGGTTGATCTCCACCTGAATAGAAGGATCGGCCTTGGCCACTGATCTGAGGACCTCGACCAATTTTGGAAGATCCCTGGTGTGCTTGGCCTCTATGGCGACTGTAACGACTGGCTCTGAATAGTGAACTATCTTTTCGAATGGATCCATCTCGGGATTGTCAGCAACTGTTGAACCTGCTATGGCATCCTTCAGCCCATTGACAGCCACGATATTGCCGGCGTCAATGTCATCGACAGCTATTCTGTCAGAGCCAACACATAGTGAAACCTGCTGCACCCTGTTAGGGTTGGGCATACCAAGTACATGTAAGGTCTGTCCTCTCTTGATACTGCCACTGAACATCCTACCAATGGCTATCTCGCCCGCATGGGGATCCATCATTATCTTTGTGACCATCATGGCCACAGGTCCTTTTCCATCACATTTCATCATGCTCTGGCCCACTGGTGATTCTATATCACCGTGCCAGATATTTGGTATTCTGATCTTCTGTGCAACGACTGGATCTGGCAAATGCTCTATGACCATATCAAGTAGGATCTGGTGAATTGGCGCCTTCTTTGACAATGCTCTCTGCTCGTCCTTGGCGCAAAAATCGTAAATGTCCTTGAAGCTGATACCCGATGCTTTCATGAAGGGGACTGAAATAGCCCAGTTATGGTATGCGGATCCAAAGGCAACACTGCCATCATCCACCTTCACACCCCACTCGTTCTTGAACTCCGGGGGAACCATCTTCATGATCAGGTCATTGACATTCTTGATGATCTTCATAAAACGTTCCTGCATCTGTTCTGGAGTGACTTCCAGCTCATTGATGAGCCTGTCAACCTTATTGATGAACAGAAGCGGCCTGACCCTCTCTTTCAGAGACTGTCTGATAACGGTCTCTGTCTGGGGCATGATGCCCTCTACAGCGCAAACAACAACGATGGAACCGTCAACAGCCCTCATGGCCCTTGTGACGTCACCGCCGAAATCCACGTGCCCGGGTGTATCTATAAGATTGATAAGGAACTCTTTATCACCATATTCGTGGACCATGGAAGCATTGGCAGCATTGATGGTGATCCCTCTTGCCTGCTCCTGCTCGTCAAAATCCAGTAAAAGCTGCTTTCCAGCCAGTTCCTCTGACATCATACCAGCACCAGCTATAAGATTGTCACTCAATGTGGTCTTACCGTGGTCGATATGTGCGGCTATTCCTATGTTCCTGATCATCTCATGCTTTGTCATGAGATTCTGGGCTTTCTTAATATTGTCTTCTTTACGTCCCATAATTACACCTTCTTTCAATCATATATAATGAATATTATCTGGCCGAGGCTGCGACACGCTCCAGTTCCTCTTTCTTGGAAACTGCGAAGCTGTTCATATCCTTCTTGGCTGCGAGCATTATTTCGTTTGCCAGGCAGACTGCAATAGGCTTGGAGTTCTTGTATGAAGCTTTCACCGCTCCCTTGCTGATATTCCTGAAGGCGATATCCAGTCTCCTTGAAGCGCTGGTATCCACGGCCTTTGGCACGGATATTCCACCATACTTCAACCTGGTTATTTCCTCTTTGGGAGCAGAGTTCTCAAGGGCATCCACCAGTACCTGGACCGGATGTGCCTTGGCTCTCTTCTCGATTATCTCAAAGGCATCTCTGAGAACCTTGTAACCCTTGGTCTTCTTTCCAGTGAACTCCTCGGTCCTCATGAGGTTATTGAGCAATCTTTCGATGATATGAAGTTTGGTCTTTCCAAACCACTTATTAGCATGCTTGGCGCCCGTGTGCGGGACTATGATAGGTTCTATATTCATATACCTCTCAAGACCTGGATCATGAATTACAACCTCTGCAAGGTTGTACTTACCGAAAAGCAGAACCTTCTCTGGTGGGAGGCCAACACTCTTCTTAGGACCCTTTGGTTTTGTTGTTTCAGCGGGTTTTTCCTCAGGTGTTGCCTCAGGCTTTGCCTCGGCCACTGGCTCTTCCGCCTTCTTGTCCTTGGTAGCTTCTTTCTTTGGTTCAGACTTGGATCCCTCGGCAGGTTTTGCCTTGGCCTTGGGTTCTGATTTGTCCTTTGCAGGGGCTGGTGCCTCTTCCTTGGCTGGTTCAGGGGCCGGGGTTTCCTTCTTTGGTGCCTCGACCGGCTTCTCCTCTACCTTGGGTTCAGGTTTGACTTCCTCTACAGGAGCTGGCTCCTCTTTCTTGACCTCAGGAGCGGGAGTCTCTTCTTTGGGTTGCTCCACGACAGCCTCTTCCTTCTTTTCTTCTGTCTTAACTTCGTCTGCCATGAAAATCACCTGACTGGCTTCTCTTTTCTGCCTCGGACCATTTCGTCCAATGACACACTGTTGACCTGAATAACCTTAAATCTGACCCCTGGAATATCTCCATAGGAACGACCCATCCTGCCGCCGATACCCTCGACCAGGACCTCGTCGTGCTCGTCAATGAAATTAATTGCACCGTCGCCTACGGCGAAAGCAGTTATCTGTCTACCATTCTTTATCAGCTGAACTTTGACGCATTTTCTGATAGCGGAATTGGGCTGTTTAGCCTCAATACCCACCTTCTCCAGAACGATGCCTCTGGCCTGGGCCGAGCCTTCCAATGGATCAGCTTTCTCCTTGAGGCGCTCTACCCTTGTCCGGTACTTCCTATCGCTCCAGCGGAACTTCTGTCGATCGTTCTTCAGCTTCCTTGCAGTATTCAATCCTCTTGCCATTTCTACACCTTTTGCCTTGGAAAGTAGGCCCACAAAGAGCTTTTTATATATATTACTATCTGAATGTAAATACTCAATAATTAATACGTCTGGGTATGGTGTATACCTTAAAAATGGTTAACAAAGCCAAACATTGAAATATTACTCATGAATTGTGGGGTTGAGAGATCCTATATGGCATGCGAATTAGGCTTAGAGCCTCAGCAACACGGCAGATGTGACAGGTGGGTGGGAACCAATGGAATGTCTTCCCAGCCTACCCTGGGCAATATATGCGAATACTGTGTTAATAACTCATAGATAACTGGAACGTGATATAATTCGGTCAAGACCAGATCCTATGCCAGAACTTGCGATATCCCCGATGGTGATCGAGGATATTGATGATGTTCGGCATATGCAGGCCTTGGTCTGGCAAGATCATTTTTTAAAGGAAAGAGGGCAGGAAGTTCCCTTGCTTTACAGGAGCCGGCAGAACCTGGAATACTATCTTACAAAAGAAGGTAACAAGAGCTTTGTGGCCAGGCTGGACGGGACCATCATAGGGGCCATAATCTGCCATACCTGGGGAAGTATTGGATGGTTCGGACCACTGGAGGTCCTGCCACAATACCAGGGACAGGGCATTGGCAAGAGACTGGTCAAGGCTGGTATGGAGTTCCTGGATTCTCAGGGTTGTAGTGTCACGGGCCTGGAGACCATGGTCGCCAGTACTCGGAATATAGGATTTTACACGAAACAGGGTTTCAGACCCCGGAGATCGTCATTCGTATTGTTCAAGGACTTCAGCCAGAGCTGTCAGGGAAAGAAGGAAGGGCGATATGAGATAGAAGCTCCCAGAAAGGTGGAAGAGGCCGACCTGGAGCCCATGAAAGATCTGTGGAACACCATCGAGCCTGGATTGGATTATTCCTCGGAGGTGAAGAGCACTCGGGAACATGAACTGGGAGATATCTGGATATTCGATGGGGATGGGGAATACCCGAACCACGTTATCCTACACACCTACGAACTGATAGACGGAAGCATGAACTCGATCGTCAAGCTCCTGGTTGCCGAGAACAGAGACATTGCCAGAAGAATGCTGGAATGGTGTGAGGAACACTCGCGAGGCTTGGGGAAGAAGGGCATGTTCCTGAGATTCTATGAGGGTAATGCGCTCACATTGCAGGACCTGCTGGATATGGGCTTCACACTCACTGGAACCCTTGTCAGGATGCTGATGAAGGGAGAGGACCAGGATACGGACATGGTGCATGTGTCGTGCTGGAGTGGGTAGAAGGTAGCTTTTTCTTATACGAAAAATACCCAACAATTCCAAATACTACCCTTCATATTGGTGTCGGATGAGCGATCAGGAAATTGGTTTCAAGGAGGTATCCGAGGTCCACAGGGGCGAGAAGAGGAGCAAGATCCTCACCAAGCTGCCCTATCATTTTTTCGACCTGGCAGAGGAGCATCTCGGGACACTCAGGGAGCAGTATGCGGAGACGGCTGGAAACCCCTCCAGCACCGACGCCCTGGTCCTGCATGACAATATTAAAAAGATCGACAAGCGGCTGTGCCAGATATACGATCTACGGGAAAGGAAGATAACACTTGCCGCCATCAATGGCAGAATGGGAAGCCAGGCCCCTAAAGACATGACGCAGAAGGAGCTTGCCATGTACGATGAGATAGTTCAGATATTGAAGCTCTATAGAGAGTGTGGTAGTGAGGTCCCGGTTGAAAAACAGACCACCATCATGCAGCCAGCCCCGGTAAAGGAGATCGTGCCCCAATCAAAAGAAGAGGACATGGCCGATATAAAGGAAGAGGCTCCGACCTGCCTTGTTCGGGTTCTGGAAGAGGTCCCACCCTTTGTGGATGTGGATCAAACCTATATTCTGAAGAAGGAGGACGTGGTCACCCTGCCCGAGAAGTTTGCCAGGATCCTGTCGCTAAAAGGAGCGGTCAAGATACTGGATATATAGATCCCTGGCCCTTTTAGGATATTGAGTTCAAATAAGGTAATTCTCATTCCTCTATTTTTCCAACTGGCGACAGATAGACCGTGAACTCGTCCTCGCCGTCCACTCCGATGATCTCGTCCATGAGTTTCTGATTGTAAGCTGCAATTGCGCATGTCCCGGCATCTATGGCCTCGCAGGCCAGATACAGGTTCTGACAGATATGCCCGGCCTCGATCCCTATATTCTTGTGGCTGATCAGTCTGTAGCGCCATTCCGCCCGGTATGGTATGGCCGCCCACACGAATGTCACCGCACACTGGCCCACAAAGCCCTGACCGAGGGAGGCTTCCTTCACCTTCTCCTGTTGATCTGGTTCCGCAAGCTGGATCTGCAATAATTTATGCTCGATGGGGATGTATCTGTAAATTCCTGGCTCAAGACCTTCCACCCAATTGATTATAAGATATGTCTCGAAGGGTTGTCTCGCACCCCCGGATGGGACCGTCCTCTTTGTCCAGACCTGATTCTTCTCCACATCCTGCACTCCCTGGGTGCTCCACAGGAGAAAAGACAATTCCTCCATTGAAAGAGGAGTTTGGCTGAACTTACGACGGCTTTTCCTTTTATCGATGGCCTGGGACAGAGGTATCTGGCCGATATTTATCTTACCCGGATGTACAAGATCTATCAGGTCCGCATCTTCAGGATATGGCTTCTGAAGAGGTGGAGGTGCGATCCCTTTCCTCTGGTCTGATTCAAAGTCCCCGCCTTTCAGCTCCAGTGCGTCAAAATCCACTGCCTTGAGGGACTGGCGGCTGTGTTTGGTCATATCATCTATATCTTTCATATTATTCCTCCTCATTCCTTCATTATCTATCTTTCTTCTCCTTCCTGAGCCTTACCACCAGGGCGACCACGCTTTCCCTATCCCTTTTATCCAATTCCACCTCTTCCCAGTGGGGGCAATCATGGTCCAGCACGACCCCGGTATCCTCATCATAGAGTAGGGGATAATTTCTACAGCCTTCAGGCCTGGCATCGTATATTCTGCATTCATTCCCATTATGGAACACGCACAGGCCATCTCTATTCCTCAGTTGGAGCCAGCCTTTCACCTCGATGATGAAATCATCATAAGCATGGCCCAGCCCCATTATCCTCTGGATATCGGAATCAAGGAGAGGCATTTCCGTATCTTGGCAACACCAGATGCATTTGTGTTTCGTGCAAGGGGTTTTCATGTAGATCGAAATATGTTATGGGGGCTGGGTATTTAAATTTGTGTTGAGATTCTTTCACTCACTGTGAATTCCACAAATTCCATATCCTAGTAATTGCATTACAACACGTGTATGTTATTTTGGAGAAGATGATATGAATGAGGATACCACTGTGCGGACTCCTTTCATGAAAGGATTGGAACTCAGTAAAGCACTCTACGAAGATGCTGTAAAACCTATTCTAGATGAGCAGTATCCAGAACTAAGGTATTCAGCGGCGCATATTGGACGTGGCTCTGATGTAGTGGGTTTTGACACAGTACAATCTACCGATCACGACTGGGGCGCCAAGCTCTTATTGTTCCTGGAAGATCATGACCATGAACAAAAAGCAGATGAGATCAGTACATATCTTTCCCATAATCTACCTCATGAGATACGAGGATTCCCTACAAACTTTGGCAAGGATGGTGATCAATTTATTATGATGGCTCAACCCGAGGAGTATCCAATTAATCATGGGGTTCGGATAGAAACCATAAGGGGTTATTTCGAAACCTGTCTTGGAATCGATCCTCAAAAAGAGCTGACGGTGACTGATTGGTTGACCGTACCAGAACAACTCCTAAGGACTGTAACTAGTGGAAAAGTCTTCCATGATGGCTTACATGAACTTGTAGATATTCGCACCAGGCTTGAATATTATCCACATGATATTTGGT
>JAGLQE010000024.1 GCA_023137005.1 Thermoplasmata archaeon | reverse complement strand
ATTCATCAACCTTAAATAATTGAGAATTATATACGACCCCCATATGGGAAATGATACATTCAGGGTGGCATATGATCCAGTATATCAGCCACCTCAACCACGAAAAAAATACAGCTTTAGCCAGACGGAGCTGAAGGAGCTTGGAATATCCATGCTGGTCCTAACAATGGCCTTCGCTATCGCTCTCAGCGATGGCGTACAGGGTATCGTGTGGAGTGATTTCCCCTTCATGATGGGATTCGCGGCAATTGCTGTTATCACTGCTTTCCTATTCCACGAGCTGGCTCACAAATTCGTGGCTCAGAGATATGGATGCTGGGCGGAATTCAGATACTGGCAATCCGGACTGATGATGGCCCTTGTTTTCTCCATGATGGGATTTCTTTTCGCCGCACCGGGAGCAGTTATGGTGAGTGGGCGTGTTACCCAAGAGCAGAATGGGAAGATAAGTGCAGCTGGACCCATTAGCAATATCATAGTCTCCTTCTTGGCCTTCGGTATCTGGTTCTTCATACCGGCCACTGGAACTGTGCTCATGGATTTCATATCTGGCCTGGCCTTCTTTGTTGGCTTCATCAATGCCTTGATAGGCGGATTTAATATGATCCCCTTCATGCCTTTTGACGGGGCCAAGGTCGTGAAATGGAGCATCCCCGTGTATCTGGTTATGGTGGTGACCGTCCTGTTCTTGATCTTGATCGGCTTTGGTATTATCTGATAATCTGACAACAGGGTATTTATCAAACTAGGCTGATTCAAGGCTGCATGAGAAAAGTCTTGACCACCCTTATCATAATATCTATTTTGGGTATCACTCAGGGAACTGGCATTGTATCTGGACAGGTCATTCCTGACCCCACCTGGCTTGGACCTGGAAACCATGACATCGATCTTGACCTGGGCATGGGCGAGATAGAGGCTTTCATCATCTCCATTGAAAAAGGAGACCGGGTCGTGGTGGACCTTATGGTGACTGAAGGCAGTCCGGCAGATTTCTACTCCTTGAACAATTATTCTCTTTATCTCATGGTCAAGGATGATCCAGATGTATCCAGTGGCACGAATGACCTTTATTTCATGGAGGAGGGAGAATATACCCGCACCAGTAGTCTATGGATATCTTACGAGTACACGGCCCTTTATGATGACACCATCATAATCCTGGTAGACAATAGCAATATGGTGGAGAATGGAGCCACACCCACCGGGGACATTGTGGTATCTGGCACCATAGATGTGAAGGAAAGCGTATGGACCATGGAGAATATTATTATCACGCTGGTGATCATCGTGGTCATCATCATCATATTCATAGGCTTCCGAATTCCAGCCAAGAGGAAGAAAGAGGCAGAGCAAAAGGCGATCAGACAGGTAGCCATGGCCAGACAGAGAGTGCATGGGGAACAAGTTCAGCAGGCAAAAACGCAGGCACAATCCAGGAAGATGAGACGTACAAGGGTGGTCAAAACAAAAGCCCCAAAATGAGAGGGGGTTAAAACCAATTGTTAACCAAAGGATTTTAAGGAATTCCGCAGATAGGGAATGGATGTATTCTTATGAAGATGGGGAACTGGCAGTCAAGTATGCTCGGGCTGCAGTTGAACAAGCGGTCAAAGGAGGGCGGATGCCACCCTTTGATATGCCAGAGCACTTCAATGAAATGAGTGGGGCCTTTGTCACACTGAACACTTACCCAGAGGGGGAGCTGAGAGGATGTATAGGTTATCCTGGACCCTATTTTCCGCTTGTAGAGACAATAGAGAAAGCGGCCGAGGGAGCCACCCGGGATCCACGATTTTCCAGGCTTCGAAAGAGGGAGCTGGACACTATCACGGTGGAGGTGAGTCTGCTCACACCACCCGAGCTGATCGAGGTCGAAAAGCCCATGGACTATCCAGGTAAGATAGTGGTTGGTCGTGATGGTCTGGTCGTGAAGAAAGGCGGCTATCAAGGATTGCTTCTGCCCCAGGTGCCAGTTGAGTGGAAATGGGACGTCAAGACATTTCTGTCACAGACCTGCATGAAGGCAGGGTTATTACCAGATGCCTGGCTGGATCAGGGGATCGAGATATTCAAATTCGCCGGAGAGGTATTCACCGAGAAAAAGCCCGGCGGAGAGATCGTGAGGAAGGAGCTGGTATGAATGTGCGAATATAATTCGCGCATTCAACTCAAAACCCCCAATATCCCGATAATGGGGGGTTTCCGCTGACACGGCCGGAACTCATTGTAAAAGGAAAGGTATTGCTCGGGAATGCCCTACAGACCATCTGCATAGGCATCGATGAGGGGAAGATCACCGTCCTTGGCAAGGACCTTGAAGGAGATAGAGTGATAGATCTTTCCAGGTACTTCATCATGCCCGGCGGGGTTGATATTCACACTCATATGAGGGAGCCTGGCATGGAGCATAAGGAGGATTTTGATACTGGGACCATGGCCGCGGCCTTTGGAGGCACGACCACCATCCTGGACATGCCCAATACCATACCTCCGGTTACCACACCCGGATCCATTGATGATAAATTGAATACCATTTCAGGAAAGGCCAATGTGGATTACGGAGTGTATGCGGCTTTGATGCCTGGAGCTGATATTATCGAGCTGAAGAAAAGAGCCTGTGGATTCAAACTTTTCATGGCGGAAACGACCTCGGCCCAACCTCTTGTGGATGATGAGATGCGAGAATTACTGGCTCATCCGGAATTGGCTGGTGAGGTGATCGCGGTTCATGCCGAGGATCCTTCTCTCTTTCAGGAAGGTGAAGCTCAAAGCCTGCCAGACCATGATAGCTCTCGACCAGTGATGGCCGAGACTTCGGCAGTTGACAAGGTATTGAATATGCCCACACAGGCAACCCTTCATCTCGCACACCTCACATGCTTGGTCTCCTTTGATAAAGCTCTTGAATATAGCACGGAAGCGACACCACATCACCTTTTTCTCAGTTCATCATATCATCTTGGCACCCTTGGAAAGGTCAACCCTCCCTTGCGGAACATGAAGGCACAAGCTTCCTTGTTCTCGGCCTTTGTCAGAGGACGGGTCGGGATAGTGGCCAGCGATCACGCCCCTCATACTCTGGAGGAGAAAGATCAGCCTTTTGGAAAAGCTCCCAGCGGACTTCCGGGAGTGGAGACCAGGATACCGCTTTTGCTCGGCATGGTGCGATCGGAACAGGTCAGTCTTGGATTGATCCAGGCAACCTGTTGCCATGATCCCGCGACTCTCTTCGGAATGAAAAAAGGCCACATCGAAGTAGGCTACGATGCAGACCTGGCGGTCTATGATCTGAAGGATGTGACCAGGATACAGGGAGATAAATTACATTCCAAATGTGGTTGGACCCCCTTCGAGAATTACAATGCCATATTCCCAAAATACGTCATGCTGGGCGGAGAGATGATATTATCTGAAAATGAATTGATCATAAAAGGGAAAGGTAAGACTATTTAGTGATACCGCCGTATGCTCATCAATAATATTCAACTGAATTCGAAGCTAAATAAAGCTTCGAGAAATTGAGCATATGGCCCTCCAAAAATCTGAACTTCCAGGCTAGGCTCACAACATCAGAACATTTATGGCCTGATAGTTTAGACCGGTCTACCGGGTCTGCGTTCCACTGAATTGACAGGCACGCAGGGCCAGAACTGATATTGGTGTATGCGCTAGGCTAAATGGTAGCCCGGCCATGTCGACCAGAGGTCTACATGGCCGGAAACTATTGTTTATCCGAATAGCGCACCGAGACCGGCTGCTGCGTCTTCTTCTGTTACTTCTTCTTCTTCGGGCTCTTCCTTCTTCTCTTCTGCTGGAGCTCCGCCTGCGGCTGCTACTGGAGCAGCTGCGGCTGGTGCGGCCACCGCGGTCTTCATTGCTTCCTCGATGTCCACGCCGTCAAGAGATGCGGCCAATGCCTTTATTCTGGAGGTGTCTGCTTCGACACCTGCAGCTTTCAGGATGTTTGCTATCGCTGTCTCGTTGATCTCCTTCCCAGCTGAGTGAAGGATCATCGCGCTGTATATATATTCCATTTTTTATTCCTCCTAATTAATTCTTTAATATTGATTCCTTATCCGAATAGTGCTCCAAGGCCTGCTGCTGCATCATCCTCGGACACTTCTTCCTCTTCATCCTCTTCTGGCTTTTTATCATCATCTGATACTGCCTCGGCCACCGGTGCGGCTGCCACAGGGGCGGATGAGATGCGTGACTTCAGGTCATCATCCAGTGCATCTGGGACCTGAGAAGCCAGGGACATCATCTTGCCAGTTGCCAGAGCAAGCAGCATCTCGATGGTGTCCTTATTGGCCACACCCGCATTAAGCGCGAGGCTCATTGCATCCATCTGGGCCTTGCTGAGCAATGGCCTAATGGTCAGTGGTGTGGTGTAGGATATGAATGTTGCAAGGTTGAAGCTACTGGATATGACATAGTTCATATTGCCCATGAAGGCTTCCTCATCTATTGCGAGAACATCCTTCTTGAACACAGTGCCAGCCTCATAGACGGCTCCCATGTCCATTCCAACTGTGAGAGGGAATATATCCAACTTGGTGAGCATCATTGCCACTTCCGGTGGTATTGGGTCTCCTTCCTTCACCAGAAGCTTGGTCTTCTTGATCACGACCTTGCCGCCCTCGATCGCCGCGGGTATTCCAGCCTTCTGGAAATCTCCCACGATAGGGCCTGGCTTGAAGGGGGTGTCCCCTGCCTTGATCTCTATGTCATCCGGAGCTTTCTCGCCGCCCTTTGCAGGGGCAGCTGTCTTTGTAGCCTCCAGATTCTTGTATAATTTGAATGGGTTCATGTCAGTGGTTATGAGCGCGCACTGACCATCTATCTGATCTATCAGAGCATCAATACCTTTCTTATCTCCGGCCACTTCCTTGAGTGCCCTCTCAATGAGATTGTTCTTGGCGACCACGAGATTGGCCTTGCCTTGCAGATTGGACCTCATCTTCTGTATCTGGGGGCCCGGGATGCCGCTTACCCTGACAATGCCTATAACAGGACTTTCCTTCATCAAGGTTGTAAGCTCATTGACATAGGTCTGCTTCCATTTCGCCGGATCTCTCATTACATCAACCTCACTGCTGGACCCATAGTGGTCTTGACATAAATTGATGCTATGTTCATATCACCGCGCTCTAATTTGGATCTGATCCTTGTGAGGACGACGTCAATGTTCTGGGTCAGTTCCTCAATGCTCATGTCCTTGGTGCCGACCATGGTGTGGAAGGTCTTGTTCTCCTTGGTCCTTATCTTCACAGTCTTTCTCAGACTGGTTATCATGGCTGTGGGGTCCATTCCAGGTGGAACGGGCTTCGGCATCTTGCCACGTGGGCCTAGGAATATACCCAGTTTCTTACCAATGGTGGGCATAAGAGGAGCCTCGGCAATGAAGTAACTGTGTTTGTTAGCCAGTTTCCTAGCCTGCCTCTTCTCATCCGCTATATCGTCTATCTGCTCCGGGGTTATGACCGTGTCAGCAACTCCTTTTGCCTTTACTGCCAATTCACCGCTTCCGAAAACAGCGATCAGGATATCCTTGCCACGACCATTGGGGAGTTGTACTTCCTCTTCGATCCTGTTCTTGGGTATCTTGAGATCGATATCCTTAAGATTGATGGCCAGCTCTACTGACTCTTTGAATTTACGTTCCTGTGAACCCTCAATTGCTTTCTTTAAAGCCGCTATCTGGTTTTGATCCATTTGATAGTCCTCCTGTAGTTCGCGGAGCTATTGAGCCTTCCTACGCTGATGCGTGGAAGTCTTGCATAATTCACATCTGTCGTCAGATGAGAAGTCAGCAGGCCCCTCCTACAGTATCACATAACTGTGGAGACCGAGTAAATAAGGAGTTGTTTATAAGCGTTACGGTTGAAAGTGCTATAGTCTACATTACATAATTGGGATAATGAACATCTTATATGACACTGAATTGTTTTTACATAGTAACTATAGTTAATTATGTAACAAAACCTCCCTTTAAGGTAACGTATTAATAAGTGAAAATCATAACATATGCAATTAGGGGGTCGCGAAGTCTAAAAATTGTCTAAGTAGATATGTCTTAATAGTGTTAAGATAAATTTATTTTAGACAAGGTTCCAAAAGGAATCCAATAGATCAGAGCTGGGGGATCCTGTAATTTCAATATGGAGCAGAGACATATGTCTGTAATAAAAAGAAATATTGTACTAGTTGGAGATGCATCTGTAGGAAAAACCAGTTTAGTAAGGCGTTTTGTTACAGATAATTTCAGCGATAAATACATCACGACGATCGGTCTGAAGGTGACAAAAAAGGAAGTGGACATAGGTCCAGATGATGATAAGACCCACATGGTCTTGATGATCTGGGATATAATCGGGCAGAAGGGATATAAGCATACACAATCTCTATCATTCAAAGGTGTTAATGGCGCATTATTAGTTATGGATCTGACAAGGGAGGAGACTCTGGATAGCCTTCTCGGGTATTGGATACCTTTGATCTTAAAAACAGTGGGTCCAGTCCCTTTGATCTTTCTTGGGAACAAAGCGGACCTCAAGGATGAAGCACAGTTCGGACTAGAGGAAATTAGATCTGTGGCTCAAAAAAGCGAGAGCTTTGGATCCACCAATGAATGCTTTTTGACAAGTGCCAAGACAGGGGAGAATGTGGAAGAGGCTTTCATTCGTATGGCTGAATTGACCAAAGAGAGGCATTCAAGTCCTATGTTCAATCCCTCAAATGACATTATGCAAAAAGATGACATTTTTACCATCACGGATGTGGTAGATAATATAATCGCTGATTTTTCCGAACAGTTCGGTGGTATAGAAAATGCTACCCCGATAGTCAAGTTCCAATTGAATGCTGCTGGTCTCATTCTGGACAAACCCAATGAGATATCTGTTATTAAATTCGTTGAAAATCTGGCACATATAGAAAGTAGTTTTAAAACAGAAGTAGAGGTGAAAAAGAACAGGAACAACAGACTTCAATTATTTGGTTACAAGCATGAGAATGCTTATAAGGACGAAGATGGGGGTAATAATCCCGGTTGATCCATCAAACGGGATCATTCTGGCAGCTCAGTATGACGTGGTGACTCTTTCATGGCGAAGAAAGATAAGATCTCAAAACAAGTGATGGCCAAGGTCGAAAAGGCCAAAAGGCTGATACAGGATGCCAAGAGGAGCGGGGCAGATGTGAAAACCGCCAAGGAGATGTTTTCCTCGGCAGAAAAATGTGTGAAAAAAGGTGACGAGCAGGGTGCATTGGGCCTTATCGCAAAAATTGATAACGAGATCAAACAGGCCAAGGCGAAGAAAAGATACGAGGTTATGATAGACAATACCCTACCGACCATAGATAAAGCAAAAAAGGTGGGAGCGGATGTTCAGGCTGCGGAGGAGGAATTGGATAAAGCACGCGTAGCCCTCAACGAGTGGCTTTTTGGAGAAGCTCATGAGCATATTAAGAATGCAAGACGAATGGCGGAGGATTCAAAAAGATTCCTCACGACCAAAGAGCAGATACTCAGAACAGCGAAACTCATTGACAATGCCAAAAGAATGGGCGTTGACATCTCTGAAGTCTCAAAGATCATGATGAGCTCTTGGGATGCTCTGGAACAAAGAGATTATGGAATTGTCAAGAGCCTGATGAAAGATGCAAAGGCCGCCATTAACTCAGCTACGGAACATAAGAACTTTGCGGATTCCGTAAAAGAGATCGAAGCAAGGGTATCGGCGATGCGCCAGGGAAAGATAGATACTACTGATCTGGAGAGTGTGCTGAATGATGCGAAGAAAGCCCTTGATGAGAAAAATTACGCAATAGTGAGGAAATGCGTGAACAAGATCAAACGTGAGATAGAGAAAACAGTCCTGCAAAGAGAAGCTGGGCTTACTATCAGAACTATCGAACAGTTCATTAAAGAAGCAAAGAAATCTGGTTTGAAAGCTCAAGAGCTCGACAGCCTTCTTGAGAAGGCATCCGTTGCCCTTCAGGAAGGGGATTTCTCCGAGATCCAGGCCATTGAGTTAAATGCAAAACAGGCAGTGAAGAATCTCAAGTTATTCGATACCCTCGGTGCTGGGGATATTACTACAATGGACAAGGAGAGGAAAGAGGGATTTATCTCATGGATCGAGCAAGAGATCATTGACTTTAAGGAAGTAATTGATGCGGCCAGAGATAGTGGTGTAGATACATCTGAAATAGATGGATTGATATCAATAGCAGAGAGTGCCATGGCCGAGACGAATTACGAGGACGCTCTCAATACGGTTCAAAATATTCGAAAATCCTTTGGAGATAAAAATAAGGTCTATCAGACCGTGACGATACAAAAGAATATAGAAAATGCCAATACCACATTGGAGGAAGCAAGGGGATTGGGTGTCGATGTTTCAGAGGCAAATGATATTTTAGATAAAGCCAGGAAAGACCTGGAACTGGAAAATATAGATGAAATAGATTCTCTAATATCAGAGGCAAATACCATCATTGAGAACATCAGTAGGGCTCATTTAGAAGGAAAATATCCAAAACTCGATATCCAGATGGACACACAGGGTTGCGAGGCAGATAGGTGGAACAGATGTATCGTTACTGTTTCAAATACTGGACACAATATCGCCAAGGGTGTTGACCTATCATTCTTTGGAAATGCTGAGATCAAAGGATGGGAGAGCATTCCAAAACTCATGCCAGGAGAATCCGGTCAACATGAGATCTCTTTGAAGACCCAAAACATTGGAACAGTGCCCCTTGAGGTCACGGCAACATATCAACGGAGCTTTGACAATACGAAATATCAGCTGAACGATCTAAAGGATATTGAGATAGAAGATGTGGGGACCTTCATCGTCGAAGATGTTTTCTTGATATACAATAGCGGTAATTTGATCGCCAGGGAGTCCAGAAGAATAACAGAAGAACTGGATAGTGACCTGTTCAGTGCCATGTTCACGGCTATCTCGGATTTCGTGAGGCAGTCATTCCATTTACCAAAATCCGTTGGACTTAGCCGCATAGAACTGGAAGATAATAAGGTCCTGGTCGAAAGGGGTGACAAGTTCTTCCTTGCGGCGACAGTGTTGGGAGAGGAATCCATCTACATACCTTTTTACATGGCTGAGATCATTAAGGAGATCGAGGAGAAGTACGGGGAGATCTTAGAGGACTGGAATGGAGAAATAACTCAATTGGCAGGAATTGAAGAGATGATAAGAAAGCTCCTACTCATTAAAGCTGATGAAATAACAAGCACGGTCGAGATGGAAGGCAGTATTATCACACCTGTCGTGAATGCACTGAAAGATGGTGTCCAGATACCGGATCTCGAGGATCGGCTTATCGAAAGGTTGCATAATTTTGAAAAACAATTCAGCGAAGATTATTCAATGGGGCTCCTTCAAGAGAATCTCGATGGCATAAGAACCATCGTGGATGATCAATTAAAAGATCTGGACCTACAAACAGAAGATGTGGACATGGACCAGATGCTTAAGGAAAGCATTAATGTGGAGATCCAATCCTTACGGGAAGTGATATCAGGGATGGGGACCAGGGGCCTGGATACCAATAAAGAAGATGGATTATTGGAGAGGGCCGTAAGTGCATTTGATGCTGGAGAGTTGGATAGAACGAGAAGGATCATCGAAGAAATGAGGATATCCGCAAGGGATAAGATCCAATCTTCAACCATGGAGCGGCATTCCAATGAATTGGGTGACTTCGAAGAAAAGATATCGATGGCCACCGAAATGGGCATTGATGTTGCTCGGCTAAAAGATATGGT
>JAGLQE010000239.1 GCA_023137005.1 Thermoplasmata archaeon | reverse complement strand
TCTTCCTGATGAAAAACAAAGAGAGGGACCGCAGTTCCATCGCAGGAAACATCCTCTATTTTGTCATCATGCATGAGAGCATCTATGTGTCCGTAATCCACGAAATCCCGTAAAATATAGTAATCTATCTTCTCCCTGGTCTTTGAGTCTATCTTCAGACCTCTGGTGGTTATGAAACTGTTTATCGCACCTTTCAGGTATTCCCTCTTGTCCTTGAGCCCCATCTTGTCCATTTCATATTCCAGGGCCTTTTGGAAGGTATCCATTATTAAAGCTATGATCTCCTTCTCTTTGGGGGTCAATTTAGGCTCTATGACCTCGTATATGTATTCACTTAGTTCATTATCATACTTTATACGGGCATAGCTGAAAGGCTCATTGATCGGATAGACCTCTTTCTCTTCAAATTTATCGCCTTCGAGATCGGGAATGGGTGTAAGCTCAGAGCCTCTGCCAACCTTGTACTCCTGCTCCTTCAGTTTCTCACCTATAGGTACCTTAACCTTAAGTGACTTGGAACCTAGAAGTTTTTTCATCAAAGCTTTTTTGAGCACCAATCGTGTTTCACCCCTTTCTCACTTCAAGTGACTATCTCCACCCACAGATTAGCCCATCCACTAATGACTTTGTTATGATAAAGCGACTTGTATCCTCCACCTTTTATTACATTATCCATATATATAGATGTCGCATTGGTATAATAGGTATTGTTCTATCAACTACTTATCATTATTCTATCCATCGGATTCTAGCGAATATCTAAGATCAAAAGTGCTGATTATATATTCAAAATGAGCTATGATGATGATCGATAAGCAGCTTTATTACTACTCAAGTGATTGCCGAACCAGGAAGATAATGAGGGATAATCGATAATATTTTAAAACAATGAAGGAGGAAGATTTAATGAATCAACAAGCACCACCGCCCCCAAGGCAAGCAAGCGGGACAATGGCAGAGAACAAATTCCAGGGAAATCAATTTACGATCAAACAGAAGATCGTATCCCTTGGCAATAAATATTACATATATCCGGGATTGAAGCCAGGAAGGAAGGATCCAGAGATCGGATTCATCCATCAGAAATTATTGAAGCTGAAGGAAGATATCAGAATATATCATGACAGCAGTATGCAGCTCGAGGTCATGAGGATCAAGCAGGAGCAGATCCTTGACTTTTCAGGTTCATACCAGGTGATCGATTCCCACTCCAATGAGCTTATCGGAATTCTCAAAAGAAAGGGCTTGAAATCAATGTTCAAGGATGAGTGGAT
>JAGLQE010000238.1 GCA_023137005.1 Thermoplasmata archaeon | reverse complement strand
CCTACGCATTTATTTTATCAAACGTGTTTGTAAATTATTTGGGTAAAGAGTTTGATTCGATATTATCAAAAGTCTTTTATCTCCCCCTCCCCATCACCTCTCATCGGAGTTCGATAATATGAGCAATATTCCAGATGACTTGAGATACACAGAGAACCACGAATGGGTCAGGGTCGAGGGCGACCTTGTTAGGATAGGTATAACTGACCATGCACAGGGCGAACTAACTGACATTGTTTATGTTGAGCTACCTAGCACTGGCGACTCCCTTGATGCGAAGGGCGAGATCGCCATTGTCGAGTCCGTCAAATCCACCTCTGATGTTTTCTCTCCGGTCGCGGGAGAGGTTATTGAGGCAAATTCAGACCTGGAAGATACTCCAGAGCTGGTCAATGAGGATTGTTATGGCAAGGGCTGGCTGGCGGTTATTAAACCAGCAGATATGAGCGGGATCGAAAAGCTCCTCACTCCGGCGCAATACAAAGAATTATTGTGATGGACCAATGAGCATCAAGGATGAGGCAGATAGTCTATCAAGACAAATACAATTGCAAAAATTATAATAAAAGTTACAATCCAAAAAATACTAACTTTCTTTACCTTGTCAGGATGATACCTGGAATAGAACATTCCGCAATTCCTGCATCTCTTTGTTGCTAGGCCATATGTTTTGAACCTCACTCCGAATATAGGCACAAGCAGGACTATTCTCCTCCTCAAACCCCCGCGGAAACCTTCACACCATACCATGCCTCTGCTCGACCAAACATATCCGGATTCTAGCTGACTACTGCAATAGGAGCAAGCAGATAATTTCCCGCCTGCTAGACTATCGCGGACTATGTTATACTTGCTCTTGTCCATCGGCCTAGACATCCCGAATACAAGATTACATCCTTTGCAAATATAAGCTGGAGCAGCCTCACCGGTGCTTAAACCGAAATCAAAGTTGGATAACAGAGGGTCAACAAAGGGTCTTTTTTTGCCAATTGGAACATATTTTGGGTATGCTCCAGCCATGAAGCCCGGCATTGCCTTTTCTTTGCATACTGGGCAGACTGGGGGATGCAAAATCAACATCTTCTGACACATCTGCTTTCTTCTTTCCAGGCTAATTTTTCTCATGGGCCCTTCCACACAGTAATCAATGGCTGCGCACATAAGCATATCTGTGGTATTCCCAATATCTGATCGTGAGTTGGTGAGCTTCGCTTAGATAAGATCCTGGAACTTCTCCACAAGCTCCGGGTGTTTATCCTTGATCACGACAAGTAGATTGAACACATTTACTTCGGTTATTCCAACCTCGTCCATCGTGGTTATGATCTTATTGAACACATCATCATCCAGACCCAGGCAAGCTTCCTTGGCCATCCAGTTGCGGTAAAGCCTCTCTTCCAGGAGATCCCTCCAGGCAGTCTCATACATCTGCAGGAATTTCGCACTGAAGTCATTGGCCTTGACGGCCGCGGCAATTGTGAGTCCACATTCACGACCAGCCTTACAGCCATTACCAATTCCACCACCGGTTATGGGGTCGGTCTGACGGCCTGCATCACCAACGAGCATGAGCCCGTCCATGACAGTGGCATCGACCGGATGACCTACTGGAATTCCACCAGCGATAATATCGATTATCTCGCCCTGGGCGATCTTGGGATTGGCGGCGATCCAGCCGTCCAGTAATTCCTTCAAATGGCCTTTGTGCTTTATCTCGCTAATAACTATTCCGATACCCACATTGGCCGTGGTCTCGTCCTTGGGGAAGATCCAGATATATCCGCCTGGTGCGAATTCCTTGGTCAGATAGAATTGTACGAACTTATGATTGATATCGAGATTGGTCATGCGATACTGCAATCCGGAGATTATGTCATTCTTCTCAAGTTTCGGGAGAAGGCCAGCCCATCTTCCGATGAGTGATTCGTGGCCGTCGGCACCTATCACCAACTTGGCTCGAATTTCCTTTTCCTCGCCCATGTGATTGACCTTGACACCACATACTTTTCCAGTGTCGTCCTTGATAAGGGCAGTTGCCGAGCATTTGAGCACCAATTCCGCACCTCTCTGGACCGCGGTCTTTGCAAGAGCCTGATCGAACAGGTCCCTCTCGATAACATAACCGACCTCCGCACCTGCTTTAGCCTCGTCAACCTCCAGATAGTTGCCATTGGGAGCGATTATCATGGCTCCGTCCATTTCCCCGGATATCCATTTTGGATCAATGATGACCTCGGCTTCCTGGAGAGAGCGTCTGGCAGCTCCCTCGGCACATCTAACCGGGCTTCCGACTTCCTGGCGCTTCTCGATGATAACGACCTTTGCTCCGCCCTCGGCTGCGAATCTTGCAGTATGGGAGCCAGCAGGTCCAGCACCGACTATCACGGCATCGTATTCCATGTTCCAGTCGATCATATCATCCCTCCACCATGGTAAGTGCGCCCACAGGGCATGATACCACGCACCATAGGCACTTCTTGCAATTGTCATTCACTTCAATATGCATATCATTGAGCTCCAGAGCCATATACGGGCATGTACCCACACACTGGGCACAGTGAAGGCAAATACGTGGGTCAACCTCTATCATAGCCCGTCACCGCCATGCCTGGCTCTCCACTCGTCATTGGGTATTGAGTGGCGCTTCTCGACATCGGTCCTGTAGGTCGGGCCGCCATTGTAGGCGCAGAAAGGAATTATGAGATTATCTGGTGTGACATAGTGTATCACACATCTCTTCACCCTCTCTATGTCGTAATTGTAATCATCCTGGAAATGCATACCGCCGATCATCATCATGTCCCATGCGAAGTCCGCCAGCTTCTCTTTGGAATCCGTTGACATGGCCGTCTGCAAAAGCTTGAGGAACTTGGTGACATTGAGGCCTTCCGGGGCTTTCTCTGTGTGAAAATGCTTCTTGATTATGTCAAATGCTTTCAACTTAACTGGGAGCATCATCTTCTTGCCCTCGCTCTTCTTGGCCAGGCCATATATCTCCTTCATCAGGCCTTCCACATCCACGAACCTTGTGATTGGTGTGGAATTGCCATCCTTATCTATGAAAATGTATGTTGCCAGTCCACAGTTGGGGTGAGGTGTGAAAGCCACTTTTGGCACTCCTGAGATAACAGACATGAATTCGGATATTGGTGTGACAACGGGTACGGGGAACCAGTCATCCCTGTTGGTGATACCGGTCTGCTTCTCCATCCTGTCAACCAGGTCTGGAAGTGTGAATCGTCCTGCCAATCTCTCATCCTGATCTATGCGGCCTGTGAACGCCACTGGCTGGAAATTGACGGAACGGACAACGTCCCGGTTCTCGATGGCGAACTTGACTATCTCGCCCACCTGATCGTCATTGATACCATTGATGATGGTTGGCACGAGCACTACGGACATGTTCTCATCGCCTATTCTGCAACTCTCGATGGCCGCCAGCTTTTCCTTAAGCAGGGGAACACCTCTTGCGGCAATGTAGTTCTCCTCGCGAAGACCGTCGAACTGGAGATAGATGGTATGCATTCCTGCCTCCTGCATCTTCTTGGTGAAGCCTGGTTTCTTGGCCATCAATAGACCATTGGTAGCTATCTGGATCTGGGCAAAACCCAGGTCACGGGCTTTGGATATTACCTTGAATAACTCGGGATATATGGTGGGTTCTCCACCTGCGAACTGGATGGCCGTGCAAGGGACTGGCTTCGATGCTCTGAGTGTCTCCATCATGGAAACTACCTGATCGAAACTGGGCTCGTACACATAGCCCGCATCATTGGCATTGGCAAAGCAGATCGGGCATTTTAGATTGCAACGATTGGTCAGGTCCAGGTTGGCCAGAGATGTGTGGCTGGTATGAGTTGGACAGAGACCGCAATCAAAGGGGCATCCTTTATCGACTGGCAAAGCTGGGTTCTCGACCCCAATACCATCATAGGCCCACATCTGAGCTTTATGATAAAGGTCGACGTCCGACCAGTATATGTCCTCATAATAGCCGTGTTCCTCACAGGTTTTGGATATCATGACCTTCCCATCCCTCTCGAAAATATCAGCAACAATGACCTTCTTGCATTCTGGACAAAGTGATGGTGTTTTCTTAGGCAATCCCGTCTTTAAAGTGCTCTCTTTGATTATCATAAGTACCATCAATAGGTAATATAGGAAAAGACTTAAGTGTTTTGTAGTGAATGCCGCTACAAAGTGATTACTATGGACATTGTGGACATAATTAGCCAGAGCAATGAAACTCTTATGGAGGAATACCGAAAGATAGCGGCAGATCTGGCCCTTCTGGGTCTGACAGATTACGAGGCAAGGGCATACATCGCCCTGGTCGCCCATGGAGTCGGTGATGCAGAGACCATATCCACAACCGCCCAGATACCCCGAACCTCGGCCTACAAGATATTGGATGGCCTGGTGGAGAAGGGGTTTGCCCAACCAGGAGAGGGAAGGCCCAAGTTATACAGGCCAGAAGAGCCCCGAAAGGTGGGAAAAGATATCATACGTCGACTGGAGGATACATTCAGCACGCTGGACTCCATTCGAGAGATATTGAGAGAGCAGGGTATGCCACAACTCATATACACCATCGTGGGGAAGGCGAAGGTGATCGAGCGGATAGGGGAGATGCTGGATATGGCCAATGAGACATTCATTATGTCAACGCCCACCATGTCGGAGTTAAGGCCAGTGCTAGAGAAAAAGGTGGCCCGGGCACTCAAAAGAGGTGTTGTGATAACTATCCTCACACCCCATGGCCAAAAGGTGTTCCCAGATATCCAGGTAAAGAGGAAGAACGGACTCATTGCCACAGATGTTATAATAGACAGCCACACCGCGCTCATAGCATCGCCGGACCTGGAAACATGTGGATACACGGACAATGCTTACCTTGCCAGCCATCTTGAGAATTTCCTGCAGATCGCTGTGGATTCCTTACCATCTCAGCAAGAGCCCAAAGAACCAGCCACCCAGCAACCCATAGAGACACAGAAGCCAAAGAAGGTGGATGTGCCCCCTCCAAAGCAAAGGGACAGAAAGCTACGAGTCAAGAAGGTGCGGGCAAAAAGAAAGTAGGACACCCTCCATCCCCATAAACCATTTATCCTTTGTTATCTTGCCCCATGACATAGGTGAGTAGCCATGAACATCCAGGACATCAAAGTCTGTGTTTTGAGAATAGAGGGAACCAACTGCGAGCAGGAGGCCTACCAGGCCTTCAAGAGGCTGGGAGCACGACCAGAGATAATACATCTCAAGCAGCTTCTTGGCCAGGACTTGGCAGAGGGCGAGGACAGAAAGCTTTCCGACTTCCACATTCTGATGATACCCGGAGGATTCTCATCCGGAGATTATGTTCGTGCAGGGGCGATCTGGGCCGCCAGAATGAAGGCCGGCCTCAAGGACGATATGGAGAATTTCGTCAAAGAGGGAAAGGCCGTACTGGGCATCTGCAATGGATTCCAGGTTCTTGTGGAATTGGGACTATTGCCAGGATTCGATGAGATCATGGCAGATTTTCCTAAAGCTGTATTGACGACCAATGATTCTTCCAGGTTCGAGTGCCGACCCACACTTCTCAAGCACGAGAACAAGGGCAATTGCATGTTCACATCCAAGATCGAAGAAGGAGATATCCTCATGTGCCCGTCTGCCCACGCAGAAGGAAAGCTGGTATTCCCATCAGAAAGTGCGGAGGCAGCCTACCAGAAGCTGGCGGACAATGACATGTTAGTTTTCAAATACGTTGATCCGGATGGAAAGTATGCAGGCTACCCATGGAATCCCAATGGCTCTGATAACAATGTCGCGGGGATCTGCAATCCGCAGGGCAATGTGTTTGGCATGATGCCGCACCCGGAGAGGGTGATGGATCGGGAAATGCACCCAGATTGGACAAGGGCGTTTCCAACGGGATTAGGCGATGGACGAGTTATATTTGAAAGCGTTTTGGAAGAGATTGCAAAGCGATTCTGAGCAGTTCCAAACCATCTCAGGTCTTCCTATAATCATGCATTCTTACATCTCGACATAAGCTTTATATCTCCATAACCCATTGATTATAATATGAAGAGTAGGGCTTTCTCACTGCTGGTAGTGACCATGTTATTTTCTTCCGCGATCGTTCTTTGTTTTGGAGGCAGTGTATCGGCACAGGAGGAGCCAGATACTATCTACATAGATGATGGTAGCTATTATATTGCAGGCCCCTACGATGCGTGGTCCTACGGCGAGATCTGGGTCAATGTGACCGTGACATCGGGAGGCAATGTGGATGTCTATGTCATGTCCTATACCCAAGTGGACAATGCCTACAATTATGACCCATATTATTACGGTGGTTATCAGCCCTCTGGAGACAATGATACAGATCCCAGGGCCGTGTCCTTCAAGCCAGCATCAGAGGAGGACACCTCTTCTGCCAGGATACATTATGTTTTTGACACTTCTGAGGAGAGTTATTACACGGGTCCCGAGGAAGGCATATTCATAATAATCGACAATAGAGAATGCGACATCACCCCGGATGATGCAGACCCATCGGGAGTGGTCGTTCTCGATATGACAATGGAGTACACGGAAGGCGGTTATTTCGATGACTTCGACCTCTTCATATGGCCAGTTATAGGCATTATCGTCCTCGAGGCATTGGCCGTGGTGGGTGTTATAGTCATCTTGTTCTTGATAGTGAGGCACTTTGATAAAAAGAAGAAGGCGGAGCAGGCCTTGCAGCCTCAACCAGCCTATCCATATTATCCAGGCCATCCATATCAAACCCAATATCAACAACCCATGTATCCACAACAGGTCCAGCCAGTACAACCACCACAACCACCACAGCCAGTTCAGCCGATCGAGCCCATTGTTCAGCCCCCCTCGGAAGCTCCGGCACAGCCACCGATCGAGAGCCCACCCAGAAAGCCCAAGGTTGAATGATCATTTCTTCTGAGAATCCCAATACACCTTCTCTTCCAGAAGATGCTCGATGAGATCGCTCAATGTCCATTTAATGTTCTCCATGGTCAAGCCGCAGAAGATGGGGCGGTCATCCCTTGGAAAATTCTTGAGAAGGATCTTTACCTGCTCATCATCGAAACCGAGTAATATGATGATCTTTGGATCGGCATCCTCAAATATAGATGCATTGGGCCCATCCTCAAGTATCTGGCCCACTCTTACATTCACTTTCTTGGAAGCGCCGATGAGGGCGATATCCGTATTCATGGCCTCAGATAGACCAACCTGAATAGCCTCACCCGAGCCTTTGTCATATCCATAGGTCATTATTCCCAGCATACTCATGATATCGGGATGAGATAAGCAGGAATTGATTTAATAATTCCTAGAAGCCCTCACCATGTCCCAGGCACAATTCAGCCTTAAAAGATCGAGTTATGATTTTGGTAAAAGAATTATATACCAGTTATAGTTTACCAGAGATTGATGGTTCCGTTAGAGCAAGGTGCAAAGATAGCTGTCGAGAAATGCATGGTCGTCAAGCCAGAGGATCATGTTCTAATTGTAGCGGACGAGGACAGCAAGGATATCGGAATTGCCCTCAGAAAAGCTTCTTTAGAGATCACAAAACACGTCAGATTCTTCAATGTCGATCTGCCTGCCTATGGTGGTCGACCACTCAAACGAATGCCAGAAGGACTAAAGGAAGCCATATTGGAAGCGACCGTGACCTTCTTTGTTGCGGGTGCAAGAGAGGGCGAACTTGCCACTCTGAGAGAACCCTTCATTCATCTTATCAAGGCCAGAGCCAGGCACGCTCACATGGTGGGAGTGTCCAATGAGATCATGGAATATGGTATGTGTGTGGATTACGATGTGGTCAATAAGATCACACAGAATGTTCATAGAGTCGTCAAGGATGCTGAGGAGATACGCGTGACCTCCCCGGCTGGAACCGACTTTGTGGCCAAAATGGACCCATCCATGTACTGGATACCATGCTCCGGCGTGGTGACCAAGGTTGGAGAATGGGATAATCTACCTTCGGGAGAGGTATTCGCTGCTCCACTCACACTTGAGGGAAGACTGGTCGTTGATGGTACTGTCGGTGACTGGCTGGGAGAGAAATACAATGAGATAGTGGATTTCACCGAAACACCCTTGATAATAGATGTCGAGAACAAGGTGGTGGGCTCACACATCGCATACTGCGAGTGTGATAACAAAGAACTCCTGGACGACTTCACCAAATACATAAACAGCGAGCCATGTGCCTCAAGGGTTGGAGAACTGGGAATAGGTACCAATATCTTCCTAGAGAAGGTCGTAGGAAATATCCTACAGGATGAGAAATTACCTACCATTCATGTGGCCTTCGGTGACCCATATCATGAAAAGACCGGGGCAGACTGGGAATGCCATCATCACATTGATCTACTCATGCTCAAGTGCAATATATTAGTAGATGGTGTCGAAATAATGAAGGAAGGCAAGTATCTACCCATCATAACTGGGGAATGAGCTTTCGCTACTTTCACTTAGATCTTTAGAATATTTTATTGATATCTAGCATGTCTATTTTACAGATAAGATGATAGCGACAAGCTCAATATTGTGCTATCAAGCTTCTTTGTCCATATGTTCTTTTATCAGCTTGATCGCACAAGCAGTACCTTGTCTATTTCATAGAGAATAATAGCAACGACAAGCCCTATATTGTTCAATTAAACTTCTTTGTCCATATGCTCTTTGATCAGTTTAATTGCACAATATTCCCCACACATGGAAC
>JAGLQE010000237.1 GCA_023137005.1 Thermoplasmata archaeon | reverse complement strand
CTCTGCATTATTCGCGATTGCTCGTGTGTAGCTAATGAGTGAATGTCTATTCCGACATCACTAGCTACCCTCACAACCTTCGAAAATCTGGCCACTCGGTTGCCGAGGCCACGATTTTCTTCAGGCGGGGCATGTTCGCTGATTAGATGCTTTGCTATCATATGCTCTATTGCTTGAATTTCTCAATGTTCATCTGATAATTCTCCTCAGATATTTTCCCATCCTTGAAGGCTTTTTCAAGCTTATCCAGTATCTCCTGGTTTGGATGTGGTTCAGGCTCTACAACGGGCTCAGGTTCATCCTCACAGAATGGACATGGCTGGCCAGGCTCAATGTCGAAGCCGCAGGTGGGGCAGAGTTCGGTTTCCAGTTCTGGTTCTGGATCAACAATTGCCTCCGGTTTTTTTCGCATTATGAATAAAAGGCTAAGAATGACTATGGCAGCCATTAGAAGAAGGAGCCACCAGTAGTTGGTAGGGCTGTCATTTGGTAGAACATCATCCGAAACATCATCAATTATATCTGTGATATCCGGGTCCAGTGGGTCAGCATCTTGTTCATCGGGGACTCCGTCGTCATCATCATCGGTGTCTGCATTGTCCCCGATGCCATCGAGGTCTGTGTCTAGATATTCCTCTGGATCAAGTGGGTAGGCATCCTCTGTGTCTATTACACCATCCCCATCATCGTCATCATCTGCCTCGTTACCAATGCCATCGTTGTCGGTGTCGAGGGTTTCGGTTGGGTCAAATGGGAATGCGTCTTCGATATCGGGGACCCCATCGTTATCATCATCAGGATCTGGGCTATCGGGAATGCCATCATTGTCTGAATCTCCTTCAGTAGTAAACCCAAAGGTAAATGGGTGACCAATTTCATTGCCTGCCGTATCTGAGTTTTGTTCTAAAATGGTTACCTGATAATAAGTTCCTATCGACAAGTTTTGCTCAAAAGTTAGTCTCAATACAAGATAATCATTCTCTCTTGAGAACCTGTAGGGGATGTTTGGTTCGATCTCAACCATAGGATGTAGAAGAGTAAGCTTTATTGGCTCACTAAACCTAATACTAACTGTTGAATCTACCGGGATATCTACGGAATTGTTGTCAGGAAAAACATTTACAATATAGGGAATGATATTATCGACCACAACACTGATACCTTTAATATCCTCCTCGTTGCCGAGAAAATCAGCCGAGTAATATTCTATCTCCCAATCTCCATCATTTTCTAAGTAGAAAGTACCATTGTATTCCATCCATTCTGACCAGTAATCAATATAAAGTTCCGAATTACCAAATCGATAGTAAGTTTTAAACACCCCTGAACCGACATCTGTGGCATATAAGGTGAACATATCAGAGGATTTTACATAAGTACCTTTATATGTTATTGATGTCCAGGGATTGCCAAGGTCAAAGAGAAATGATGTATTATGAATAGATTCATTGTTTCCTAATATATCTGTGCTGAAAAACTCAAATGAGAAGCTATTGGCCCCATTGCCTTGTAAATAATCAGATATTGGAAATGTCCCCTCGTACATGGTCCAGTTAGTCCAGGTGAATATTACTACCGAAAATTCGTTCATATATAGTCTTCCAAATCTGAACCATGTATTATTAATTCCAGAGCCATTGCCATCAGTGCAGGCAAGGTTGATGTTGGTTGAGGGAAGTACACAGTACACCGGACTCACATCCCTTAAATAGACGGGTTCATAAACCAAGAGAGTTGTAACAGGCGAATTACTGTCAACATGGAATGTAAAAGATTTGCTGTTTACATTGCTAGCATTGTCGATGGTCTTTATCATGATGTCGTAAGTCCCATCTGCCCAGCCAGTGGTGTCGATGTCGTAAGGGGGTAAGAAGGCTTGAGTTGGGGCTCCATTGATGGAATAATTAGTATTGTTTAGATCAAACTCAATAATATCGAAATCCAGTATTGTACCATTTGTGATGAAGGAGTTGTTAATAGGGGTGTTGAGGACGATAGATGGCGAGGTTGTGTCCCATATCAATTGGAACTCATCCCATGCCCAATTGTTTGCATTGTCTGTAACATTAAATCTGATTATAAAATCCCCATCTATATCTGCCTGTATTGTCGTATCCTCAGAATTTGGGGTTCCGAAGGTAATCGTTCCAGGGCCAGATTGCTGGGTCCATTGATAGGTTGCGATTCCAGATGTAGCATCAATTGTTGTCGCATCTTGTGTGTAAGGAGTATTGACAAAAGCATCACTACCAGCGTCAACGATTGGTGGAGTAATATCAATTATAAATTCATAGATCTCTATTGCAGTATTACCAGCATCATCAATTGCATGCACTTCAATTGTATACACACCATCAATCCATCCTGTTGTATCGGCATCATAAGGTGCAGTAAAACTGGTATTTGCTCCGCCATTGATTGAGTAGCTCACTTCGATCAAATGTAAATCACTAACATCAAAATCCAACATCGTGCCTGGTAGTATCACAGAATTGTTTGCCGGAGAAATGAGTGTGATGGTCGGGGCTGTTGAGTCAATTGTGAATTCATAGATTTCTATAGCGGTATTCAAGGCATCATCAATTGCATGGGCCTCAATGGAATATAACCCATCAGTCCATCCCGTTGTGTTGATGTCATAAGAGGGATTCAATGTCTGATTTGCACCTCCGTTCACACTATAATTAACCATGTCGATATTATCATCAGTTACAACAAGATCAATGATGGTCCCTGCCTTAATTAGAGAGTTATTCGCTGGATAATTTAATATTATTACTGGGTCTGTTGTATCTATGATAAAATTGTATGACCTTGATACATTGTTGCCTGTAGTATCGTTGGCATGAATTTCTATTTCATATAATCCATCACTCCATCCCGTAGTATTTAAATCATATGGCGGAGAGAAACTTACATTTATTCCACCGTTTATTGAATAGTTAGTAAAAGTCTGGCTTATGTCGAAAACATCCCAGCCAAGATTGATACCTGGATTGATGTATGAATTATTATTTGGGTTGTTAAGTGCGATAACTGGGGGGTATATATCTGCATATGGCCAGGGATTAACTAATGGATAATTATCTATTGAATTTACATCGAACACATATGGGGTATCTCCAATCCCATCACTACCGGAAATTTTTTGTTCTGGGTCTGAAAATAGATCCAAACCGGAGTAATCAGACCAGTAGTTACCTCCTGAAGGGTAGCCATTGTCCCAGAGATTATCGCCATTATCGTAAGGTTGATAGGTATCATCTATGATATTGTTATGATAAATACTATTGTTCATAGAGGAGTGAGGGTATATACCACGACCATTGAACGAGACAGTGTTGTACGAAAGGGTATTACCATTGGAGTAAAGGAGACAGATACCCCAGTAATTCAAGGTGGCGGTGTTGTTAGTGATGGTATTATTATGCGAAAAAGCAAGCATAACGCCTGAGAATACCATGCTTACATTCTGTCCTTCTATAGTTACGCTTGTACAATTAGCAAGTATCACCTGGCCTGCACCCAAAGGTACCGTGTCATTATTCTGATTTTTCCAATAATATATTGGCTTGCTATTGACCGTATTTGATAAGTCAATATTATGACTGTTCCAGTGCTCCAAATTATCGCCATAAATATAAATCCCATTGTTGATCAATGTGTTATTGGAGAATGTGTTTTTACTAGAGAAGTATACATGGATACCATGCAGGCTGTTGTTCAAGATGGTGTTGTTGGAGATTATATTGTTAACGTCCCGTAGATATATGCCAACCTCATTGTTCAAGATGGTGTTGTTGGAGAATATGTTGTTACCACCGCCGAGGTTTATTCCATACTGGCTGTTGTTCGAGGCAGTGTTGTTAGAAATGATATTATTAGAGTTAGCATAGATACCATTCCCGTTGTTAATCAATGTGTTGTTAGAGATTATGCTACTATCGGATATGAGCCATATGCCATAGTAGTCATTATTTGAGGCATTGTTGTTGGAGATTACATTACCATTGGACTGATAAGTGAGACATATGCCATAGTAGTCATTATTTGAGGCATTGTTGCTGGAGATTACATTATCACTGGACTGATAGAGGCGGATACCACTGTCATAATTCAAGGTGGCGGTGTTGTTAGTGATGGTATTAATATGCGAAAAAGCAAGCATAATGCCTGCAGATGCCATGCTTACATTCTGCCCTTCTATAGTTACGCCGGTACAGTTGGCAAGTATAACCTGGCCTGCACCTAAAGGCACCGTACCAGTATTTTGATTTTTCCAATAATACATTGGCTTGCCATTGACTGTGTTTGATATGTCTATACTATGACTGTTCCAGTGTTCCAAATCAGAGCCAAATATGTAAATCCCATTGTTGATCAATGTGTTGTTGGAGAGCGTAATGTTGATGGAAGATTCAGGTCTGATGCCATACTCTTTATTGTTTGAGATTGTGTTGTTCGTGACTATGTTGCCAGAGTGACCAAGGCCGATGCCCCAGAGATTATTAGTGGCTGTGTTGTTGAAGAGAATATTGTCGCTGGAGTAGAGGCCGATGCCAATCCAAGTGTTCGAGGTAGCAGTATTGTTGGTGAGTATATTATTGTTACTAGAGTCCCTGAGGAAAATACCATGCTTATTGATCGATGCTATGTTGTTGGTTAGTGTCCCATTATTAACATTAATAAGATATAATCCAGTATTCCAGTAATATAACCAATTATTACCACTAGCATGATGCAAATAACAGTCCCTCACCACAAAATAATCCGTCGTATTTCCAATGAAGATACAGTATCCAAAACCACTCCCATCGATATCCCACCCCTCAATGATCCAAGGATCTCCTACACTCCCATCACCCGCACTCACTCCATTGATCCCAATGCCAAAATCAGCATTCGAATCAATCCTTATCGGCGCATGAGTAGTATAAGTCACCCCATCCTTGACAACAACCTTCCCCTCAACAACAGCATCCTCAACCCCAACCATCACAAAAGCCGAGCTAGCCACCATCATAAAACATAGCCAAACTGCCATAAGCCTTCTCATCTCTTCCTCTTCCTATATAATCGGGAAGGGGGACATGGCCTTATTTATTTTTCGCATCATCCTGCAAAGGGTGGCAGGATTGTTTCCGAGCGAGCAGGCTAACCCGAGTTTTCTTTTGGATTGGAAACCTTTTCTTTGGAGGGT
>JAGLQE010000236.1 GCA_023137005.1 Thermoplasmata archaeon | reverse complement strand
CTGAGATAATCAATAGCGAACTTCATGAAATGCTGCTCGATGCCATTGCCCCGATGCTCAGGAACCACAGAAACACCAATGAAGGCATCATTCATTCCAGATTCCTGGCGCGACCTCTGTACCATTGAACCCCCATATCCTGCGGGTTCTCCATCCACGAAAGCCAGTAGATATCCTGCAGGATCATAATCATCCTCTTCGAAGGTCCAGACCCTCATCTCCTCCGCGGTATCATCCCTGTGTAATGGAAGCTCCCTGGACGAGCGATTTACCACATCTGTCATGATCTCGATATCCTCTATCGTTGGGTGGCGGTACTCTATTGTCATGAGTGACAGATAAGCCTGGTATTTCATAAATCTTTGCCCAAGTAAACTACCAGGCCCTAAAGGACCTGGCGTTACGTCGATTATATGATGCCAGTTCCTTCATGTCCTGTATGTTTACATTTTTGGGGGGCCATGGAACAAATACTATTGATGAAAAAACAAAAATTATCGTATTAGTTCTTCTAATCGCGTACATTTTTACAGAATATGCGCAATTAGAATGCTCGATTTATCGAAGCGTTATTTAGCTTCGATTCCAGTTGATTATTATTGATGAGCATACGGCGGAGTGCTTTTTGGGTTCACAATACTTTCTCAAAACAAATGAATGGCTTCAATCCCGGAACATGTTCCACCTGACCAGCCTTCTCGAAACCCCGCCTCTCCAGAAATCCTATCACCCGCTCATGATCTGAATAAGTGTCAAGCCTGGCGATGGTATATCCAAGCTCCCGGGCCTTATCATCCATCAGGTCCTGGAACAAACCTGCAAGCCCCCTTCCCTGATATTCTGGGAGTATCGCCATCCTGTGGAATATGATCACTTTTCCATCCGTGAATCTCCAAGCCACATCCCCATACACCAGCTCTTGTTCCTCATCCATGGTCACCATCGCGATCAAATGCCCCAATTCATTTCGCAGGGTGTGAAGTGTTCCGGCCTTTATGTCACGGGCCACCATCTCTCGTGTAGGATAATCCTCATTCCACTGGGTCTGCCCTGCCTTTCCCATGCTTGCCACACAGTCGGATACGAGCTTCATGATCCTTTCGATATCATCATCCCGGGCCTTTACCAGTTCCATGTATCTAGATAGAGTTCACGAAATATAATCATTATGCCCATAGATTATTATATAAATCAGAATATTGGGTAATCTGGTGATATATTGCCGATCGACATAGACCTAACCCAATTCAGACATGGGACCGAACTTCTCAAGAGAGGATTTGCCAAGATGCAGAAAGGAGGCGTCATCATGGACGTCGTTACAGCCGATCAGGCCCGGATCGCGGAGGATGCCGGAGCAGTGGCGGTAATGTCCCTAGAACGAGTTCCTTCGGATATCAGGGCAATGGGAGGAGTAGCCAGAGCCGCAGACCCGACCAAGCTCCAGGAGATACTGGACGAGGTCAGCATACCTGTTATGGCAAAGGTCAGGATAGGACATTTTGCAGAGGCAAAGATATGGGAATCCATGGGAGCCGATATGATCGACGAATCCGAGGTGCTGACACCTGCGGACCCATTCTATCACATCAACAAGACCGAGTTCACAGTGCCATTCGTCTGCGGATGCACCTATCTGGGTGAGGCCGTAAGGAGAATAGCAGAGGGCGCGGCCATGATACGCACAAAAGGAGAAGCTGGAACCGGCAATGTCATTGAGGCGGTCAGGCACATGCACCTGCTCACCACCATGATCGAGAAGCTGAAGACCATGAGCGATGGAGAACTGAACGATGTCGCACACACCTATGCCAGGCCTTACGGAAAACTGGAATTCGCCACACGCCAGGAATGGAGCGATGCCGAAACCTCTGCCGATGAGGTCGTATTCGGTGGGAAAACAATGGCCCAGTGGGAGGCAGATATCAAGGTAATTCTCATCGAGGTCCGCGATCTTGGAAGACTACCAGTGGTCAATTTCGCGGCCGGAGGAATTGCCACACCCGCAGACGCGAGCCTTATGATGTCCATGGGTTGCGATGGAGTGTTCGTGGGCTCCGGAATATTCAAATCAAGTGATCCGAAAAGGATGGCGAAGGCTATCGCGGATGCAGTTGCTAATTTCGAGGATGCAAAAGCACTGGCAGACGTGTCCAAGGGCCTGGGAGATGCCATGCCTGGACTGGATATTGATCAGATACCTGACTCGGAGATATTACAGAATAGGGGATTGTGAAGCACCTGCTTATGATCCTGGAAAAGTGATGAGATATGAAAAAAATAAACAGTGGAATATACGGACTCAATGCCCTGCTTGACGGCGGCATCAATGAGAATTCCACCACTGTTGTTATCGGAATGAGCGGGGCGGGAAAGACCACCTTCGCCACACAGTTCATCCGACGGGGATTGGAATCTGGCCAGGAAGGAATATTCGTCAGCCTTGATGAGAACAAGGAGCAGATAATCAAAGAAGCGATAGAGATGGGGTGGAGCGAGATACTCAACTACATCGAGGAAGATAAATTGGTCTTCATAGATGCTTCAGGAATGGAATTCTCCCAGTTCATCAAAAAGGAATTGCCAGATTTCGTATCATCATGGAAGGGGGCCAATGCCAGAATAGCCGTGGACCCACTCACCCCCGTAATATGGTCAACCCCAGACAGATACGAGCAGAGGGACCTCATCGGTTTCATGCTGAAAGAGACCCGGAAAGTGGGAACTGTTCTTTGCACATTGGAGGAACACGGGACCATCGGCGACCTGTCAGGCACGGAGACCGTCATTCCCATGTATCTATCTGATTCTGTGATACATCTTCGTAGCAGTTTCGAGGCTGGCTCCAAGTTGGAAAGAAGGCTTAAGATCATCAAATGCAGGTCCAGCGGCCACAGTGAAATGGAACATCCTTATTCCATAATAAAGGGATTCGGATTGGTTGTCAGAGCGGGTGATTATCCCCTTGTGGCTACCAGAGATAAGGTCGATCAATTCGCCAGTGATTTCAAGATATTGGAGGGGAATGTGCCGAATTACGTCTTTAAGCGGCTTCAGGCATCATTGAAGGACCTGAGGGACCGGGATCTGGCAGATATCAATACCAAAGAGCTTTTGAATGCCATACTGGCCGAGTATGAAGAGTGATGACATGAATAGGAACGTGGGAAATTATGAGTCAGAACGTGGGAAAAGCTCTGGAAAGCGCGATAAAAGAACCAGAGACCACCACGAGACCTGGAGGCTCATCCGAGGATGCCAGGGCCTTCGGTAACCATGTCCGCCGCAATATCTTCTCGCTTTTGACATTCCATCCCTGCACGGGGATCAATGATATCGCCCATGCACTTGGTGTGAGCAACTCCACCGTGAAATGGCATCTGGAAAAACTCGTGGCCTCGGGATATCTGGTGGAGCGACATTTTGGCAGGAAGCGAGCATTTTGGCCAGAGGGGCAGTTGGATGATGATGATATTCAGTTATTCTGCACCCTGTCATCCAATAATACCCGGGGCCTGTTCATCGAGATCATCAGAACTCCGGGCCTTACCCAGAAGGAGTATTCCAAGGATTTCGGGATGACGCATCAGGGCATTGCCATGATCGCCGCCAAGCTGGAGAATGCGGGGCTTGTCAAGGTCATGGTCGAGGGTGTTCATTCCAGATATTATCCCACCCGGCTATTGACGGAACTATCAGAGGCCAGATACAGCCGTACCAAGGCTTTCAGGGAGTTCATAATAGAGAAATTAAAGAAGAACAATGAGATGCCGAAGATGGTCAAGAGCTCGGGAAATCGTTTATTGCTTGAGATCGGCCCAAAGACCGACCTTCACATCATGGAGATAGGGCTTGACCCATTCATGACGGTGC
>JAGLQE010000235.1 GCA_023137005.1 Thermoplasmata archaeon | reverse complement strand
GTTCAATTGGTAAGGTCACATTCCGGATCAAACTCGTTACCTGGAGATAATACAAACACGTTTGATAAGCTAAATGTGTAGGTTCAATTGGTTAAGTCACATTTAGAGAAAAAAAAAGAAAATAAGAAGTAGGGGTTACCTACTTCTTCATTATTTTCATCCAGCCGCCACTCTCGTAGACCTGGAGCTTTCTCTTGGTCAGAGTTGTCTTGAACTCGTCCCAGTCAATGACTTCCAATCGGTCGTTCTTTCCCTTGGTGAACTGAATTCCCTGGGTGTTCTTAACACGGCCAGGCTTTAATCCCTTTCTCTTTGCTACTTCTATTGCTTTGTCTACTGAAATAGGTTCCATTACCATTGTCTTTTCCTCCACTGTTTATTATTTGGAATGACTGGCTCATCGAGCCACATCATAGCCAGTACTGTATGGCTAAAGTTTATATTTAAGCCTTTGGGTATACTGGCCATTAAAAACCAGGCGTGAACTTTGATCAAATGATTATTTTGTCCAGTAACTTATACTAGGGGATAACAATATGATAATTGTCCTAAATTGGATATGCAAATGGAATGAAAGCCAATATTTTTATATCAACCTCATTCTTGTGGGGGACGGGATACAATGAGGACGCTGTTCATACATGCTGACTACCTCGAATACGAGGCGAAGAAGAAGACCAATGTAGCTGACGATATTCCTGAATCAGGAAAAAAGGGTAGGATGGAAGAGGCCCTGGTCACCTATATCAGTTTCGAGAAGGTGGATGAAGGAAAGGAAGAGATCAGTGCGGTCTTGCTTGCCAAGAATGTCACGGAGATCGCTGATAAGGTAGAAACTCGCAATATCGTACTCTACCCTTATGCTCATCTGAGCTCCAGTCTTTCCAAGCCAGATACTGCCAAGATGATACTTGAAAAAGCTGGCCAATTATTGAAAGATGGCGGCTACGAGGTCCTCAGCTCGCCTTTCGGCTGGTACAAGTCATTCAAGATAAGCTGCAAGGGCCACCCATTATCCGAACTTTCCAGGGAGATCGTGGCCGGAGATGAGAGTGGGAATGAAGAGGTATCCGAGGCCCTGGAATCAGAAAAGAAAGCAATTTCCCATTGGTTCGTACTGGGCCTTGATGGGGAGCTGACACCCCTCGAGACCAAGAACAATAAAGTGAAGGGCTATGACTTTGGAGAGCGAAAACGATTGAAACAGTTCGTCCAGTACGAGATGGCAAAGAGCCGTGCGGCTGGAAAAGAACCCCCCCATGTGGGCCTGATGAAGCGCCTGGAGCTGGTGGACTATGAGCCAGCATCCGATCCCGGGAATTTCAGATACTACCCGAAGGGTAGGATGATG
>JAGLQE010000234.1 GCA_023137005.1 Thermoplasmata archaeon | reverse complement strand
ATGCTGAAGGCCAGTGCCGGAGGCGGTGGAATAGGTATTGTCAAGGTGGATAGTGCCGAAAATATGGAAGAAGAACTGGATAAGGTCAGGAGACTGGCCAAGAGTTCTTTTGGAGACGATGCTGTGTTCATTGAGCAGTACATCCACGAACCTCATCATGTAGAATTTCAGGTTATCGGAGACAAACATGGCAACCTAATTCATGTCTATGACCGTGAATGCTCGGTCCAGCGCCGAAACCAGAAGCTCATTGAGGAGACACCAAGCCAGGCTATTTCCCAGGAAATAAGAATGGAAATGGGAGAGCAGGCAAAACTTGCAGCAAACACTGCTGGCTATTATAATGCAGGCACTTGTGAGTTCATGTACAAGGATGGTAAATACTACTTCCTGGAAATGAACACAAGGCTTCAGGTGGAGCATGCCATCACGGAAATGACGACCGGTATTGATATAGTGAAATGGCAGTTGAGAATCGCATCTGGAGAACCACTGACACTGGAGCAGGATGATATTCAACAGAGAGGCCACGCCATAGAATGCCGCATCTACGCCGAGGACCCGGAGCAGGACTTCATGCCGTCCACCGGCAAGTTGAAAAAGGTGGATGTGCCCCAGGGCATCAACATCAGGCACGATACCGGTGTCAAAGAGGGATTGGAGATAACATCCTACTACGACCCCATGCTGGCCAAGTTGATCGTCCATGGAGAAAGGCGGGAGGATGCCATCAGGAAGATGGAATGGGCCCTGTCCAATTACATAACACTGGGTGTTACGACCAATGTGCCATTCCTGAGGGCGATAATAGGACACGGCGCCTTTCTGGAAGGGGATATAGACACCCACTTCATTGACCGTCATTTCAAGGACTGGATAATGGCCGCAGAGCTTCCGGTGGAGGTGCTTATTGCGGCGGCGATGGATGATATGAGCAGGAGTATGACAATCGATTCCACCGACGAGAAGGACGAGGTGCACGACGCCCACTCCCCCTGGAAGCATGCTGGCTCAAGGAGGATAGATAGTTGAGGTGAATAAATGCGAGAGCGGAGCGATTGTATTTATAATCACGAAATTGAATGCGAGAACGGAGTGATTGCATTC
>JAGLQE010000233.1 GCA_023137005.1 Thermoplasmata archaeon | reverse complement strand
ATGTGGACTTCAACTGGGTAATACCATAAGCCTGAACAAAGAAATGAATGAGAGGGCAGAACCGCCCTCTCCCTTTTCAATTACATTCTCGTGATCAATTGAAATTTCGGAATTATCAAAAAGATATAAATACCGACAACCGTAAATCATTTATAATAAAACTATAAAAAATATAATTGTGCAACTAACTATTTATACCATGTTATACATTTAATTTTTATCTCATTGGTCGGATATCAAAGGTTAGTTATGGGTCCGACACCCTCTCTTTGCCTTGATCATCGTACCTGTAGAGCACAAGTTTGACATTCGGTATTGATAGCGAGTTCAGAGTTGGCTGAGCTAACTCTGAAATGTCAAATTTGGGATAGAGGAAGGGATAATATGGAAACCAAGAAATCGAATCTAGTGGGCATTTTTGTATCGATCATCATCGCATTGACAATGGTCATGCCAGTAGGTATGGCAATTGATAATGTTCAGGAGACTGATGCAGGCATGGAAAAGATGTATTACATGGAATTTGACGGCCCTGTTCAGTCAGAATGGGCAGACACTCTGGAACTGATGGGCATAGATATCATAACCTATGTGCAAGGAGTGGGGTATGAGGTCAAAATGAGTGATATTGGGATCAATATGGCCAGTGCCCTGCCTTATGTGAGCGGTATCAGGGAAATTCCAATTGAGACAAAGATATCGCCTGACATAGCCTTATATGGAGATGATGTGGTCATCAATCTCATTGGATCCGAAACATTGAAAGAGACGATCGGGGAGATGAAGAACTATATCGATATTTTCCAGGAAGGCAGTACAGGAACGGGCTATGTTATCCGTGGTACACTGAAAGATGTAAACTATCTGGATAGCATTGCATCCAATCAGGATGTACATTATATTTCACCATATGTAGCTCCCGAGCTTCATGGGGAGATGGGAATGCAGATCGTCGGCGGCGGGGCATGGGTCGAAGAGCATGATGATGACAATAATATCAATACCCCACTTAGACTGACCCCGACCTCATACGGCGGCTATGTCAACCAGATAGGATGGACCGGAGCTGGAGTGACCATCGCCGTGGCAGATACCGGATTAGGGGATGGAACCACCGGAGACGCGGGCCATACAGATTTCCAGAACCGTGTGATAGGAGGAACAGACTTTAGTTCCAATGGATGGGCGGACGGCCA
>JAGLQE010000232.1 GCA_023137005.1 Thermoplasmata archaeon | reverse complement strand
ATGTAGACCTTACCAGAAATGGATGCCAATGAAGCATCAGAATACGTTTGGTAATTATCTATATCAGATATTTGTGAAACCGTTATTGACATATCTATCCAGCCAGCCCCACCTACAGTGCCAGTACCTGTTGTGGAATAATATAATTTAACATTCTCCGTAGACACATAGGAATCAATCTCGAAGGTGGCGCTTTCGCAAGGACTGAGTGTGAAATTCCAAATATGCTCTAGAGTCTTTTGTGATGGCCTTCCAGTTATATCGATGTCATCAATGTACCATCCTGGGTTATTATTGGCAGTGTCGCTTGTACAATGGAACTTGAATTGGATGGTATTGTCCACATAGGAAGATAGATCAAAGGATTCCTGCACCCAGCCAGTATTGTATTCACCAGCTCCTGTGAATCCCTGATAATCATCACTTGAATCGGGTACTGGACCATCATCCAGGCTTTTCACGGTATCATCATAGGGGGGAGATGAATCCCCACCAAGGACATACCAGTTGGTTCCACCATTTATGGTATAAAGGACATGACCTCCATCATAGTATCCCCTGCCAGAGGGGGGGCCGCCTCCAAAATAGGCTTCAAAGGTGTACCAATTCCAAAAGGTAAGGGCTGGAGTAGTGGCTCCGGTCAGATCATATTCTGGCGATATCAGGTATGTGTTCATGCTGTTCGGATAATTAGCATCAAGGTCTGTTCCCCAGCATTTGGTTCCACTTAGGGTGCTGGTGGGGCCATTGGTCGGAACTCCCCATTCCCAAACACCTCCAGATACTGTGAAATCACCATTATCACTCTCAAAGGTCCAGTTAGAAGGGGTTATACTTTCCTCGGCTATCTGCTCATAAGGTGAATCATCCTGAGTTTGTGTTTCAGTATAATCATTCGTAACCGAGCCATAAACAGCTGTCTCACCATCAGCATGAATATATTCCAGCCCATTGGAATAAACATAGGCCATGTCATTCCCTGGCTCACCGATCGCGAAGTCGGCCTTATTGTCATTGTCTATATCCCCTAATCCAGAGACTGACCATCCAAAGTGGCCATTGTTGACCTTGCCCGAGAAGGTCATGTAAGGAATGGTGCTCATGGTGACAGCTCCTTGATGGACATAGACCATACCTCTGTCTGTACCACTGGCATCAGCATAAGGAGCCCCTATCACAATATCATCAAAGTTATCATTATCAATATCGCCAGCTCCACTCACACTGGCTCCGAAACCATCGCCGCTAGCTCCTCCTGTAAGTGTGATGTCCGCTGATGCCGTTGTCATGGTCGCTGTCATCGAACCAGAACCGTAATAGATGTAAGCTTTTCCATTTCCATTATCTGGTTCGCCGATAATGACATCCGCATTTCCTCCATTCACATCGCCTGCATCACTCACATCCCAGCCAAAATGGCCGCTTGCCACAGTTCCGTATATGGAGACATTGGCATTGCTGGCATTCAGATCGCCATCCTCCATGCCCTCGTAACCAAAGAAGATGAAGGCCGCGCCACAATCCGTGACCGAGTTATAATCCGCATTCGGTGCACCGACGATGATGTCAGTTACGCCATCTCCATTCACATCACCAGCCTTTGATACGTTCCATCCAAAATCTGAGGTGGTACCAGCACCAGAATCTCCATCACCTATGGAGATAGAGAATAATGGATCCCCAGTCGCAACTGGCATGATCGTCATTGATATTAACATGATAACTATTGTTAAGCTTACGAGTCTAACCTTTGGGTAGGATAAGGTTTCTTTCATCTTCCACACACCTTGAAAAAAATATATTGTTAGTAGCATTACTTATGTGTTTCTGCTAATAATATGAAAAAATGTAGAAGCATGTGATGTTTGAACCCATTTTAATAAAACATCACATGATCCCATATTACATTTAATTGAATAGCCTGTGCTGAGAGGGTATGGGTGTAGAATAAGGCCCATATTAAGCAGCATATTCAATATATGTCCATGTGCAGGCCTGAAGTGTGTATATCCCGTATCCATAGCCTCGCTCGAAGGAGGAAACAGAAGTGTCAAAGGCCTGGCCGGATTCGTTCCATCGTGCCACAGATATATAATCCGTGAACTGGGTCAAGCTATCCAGAGCATTGGCCGTGGTCTCAGTTTTATGTATGGTCCAGCTAATATAATCTATCCCGGTCATGAGATCCATCCTATGCATGCCCACTACATTCAGGTTCTTTTCAATATTTCCAGAGGCGTCAACAGCCCTTACGATGTAGTAATACACTGAGGTATTGTAGGCCCCATTCTCCTGAGTCGCTGTGGTATCATTCCACCATGTGTCGGTCGTGGTATGGATAGGGGCATTGAAGTCAAAGCCCCATTTGCAGTATGATCTGTAGATATTGTAATGGTCCGCACTGGCAACCGTGTCCCAGTCAAGATCGACATAATCAGCATTGGTATCATTCCTGGCCAATGTGAAGCTGCCAGGAGCATTGAGAACTGCGTCGTCCGCTGTGCTGAACACAGGGGCTCCACAATCCTCACCAAAGGACCATATCGCGCTGACCCGGCACTGGATCGCATAGGCGTATCCTGCTTCCATATCAGAGAAGTTACCCAGGTCACCATCGGTCGTGTAGGATTCCCATACTTGAGTATCTGGATGCCATCTTTCCACCTTGTCATAGATATATGTTGTTGGATTTGTTCCATCGTCGGCCTCAAGGTTGGCAAAGGCTCCGGTCTCAATATCCTTGGTCTCATTGGACAACCATGTTACCAGATTCCATCCTGGAACTAGATCCAGGCGATGGATGGCGGTTATTGTGAATGGGCCTTTCTCGGCCAGGTAGTTCTCCGCCTTTATAGCGTAATAATAGGTCGTGGCATTGTGGGCATTGGTGGTATTGCGTGATGCACTCTCATCAGTCCAGCTGGTGGTTGGAGCATTGATGGTCGCTGTAGGTGTATCGAAGTCAAAGCCCCATGGATTCTCCGAGCGGTAGACATTGTACTTCAAGGCTCCGTTCATTCCAGACCATGAAAGGTTGACCTTGGATTCCGGGTTCAAGCCATGTTCTTCGACCGTGAAGGTAACGGCATTCGTCATTGGGAGAGCGACTGAAAGCACGTAGGCCTTTCCAGCCGATGAATCATAGTATGGTGCTCCAACCACTATATCATCATCTCCATATGAGTTAACATCGCCGATTGGACCCACAGAATACCCGAGCATGTCCCCGGCAGTTTCACCATAATAAGTGAAATTGGCACTGGATGCTGACACATCCCCCGATAGATAGGCTCCGCCACAGAATGCGAACACGCCTCCACCATTGGCCTTGGACCCGTCGGCAGTGTCATTGCCTGGCGCGCCAATAAGAATGTCATCTATACCGTCACCATCTATGTCTCCTGCTCCTGTAACGGAGAAACCGAACTTATCGCCCGAGGAAGCGCCTGTGATAGAAGCGGCAATTGTGGAAAGATTGTAATAAATTGTCAGATCCTGTAAAACAGGGGTGACAGTGTTATCTGTGGCTTTCATCGTTACCTGATAGCATAATTGGTCGCCCGATGCCTCTGTTGGGAAAGAATACCAGGCACCATTGGTAAGACCTGATTGATTCCATGTGGTCCCACCATCACGTGAAATATCTATCCAGGCTGTGGTACCTGCAGGGGTGGTGAGATTCCAATATGGTTTTATTCCAGTGATAGAGGCAGAAGTAGATGACTCCGAAGAAGTATAATAGCCAGGTGTTGAATATATCGCTGTATCAAGTTGTCCATAAGCTCGGAAATATGCAGCATAGGCAAGTTGACTTCCCCATGAGGTTCCTTGATCACTACTGAGACAAATGGTTCCAGCCGAGTATGTTCCTCCATCCATGAGTTCCCATGTATATGAGTCTGTATCAACGGCATTGGTATTAGAGACACATATCCAATATTTACTTCCACCTGTCAAAGCCAGTGGAGATCCAAAAGTAAAATCCTGCCAACTATCAACATTGTCACCATCGATCGTCTGGGTCCCGAGTAGATTTCCAGCTCCAAGTCCTGGCGAGCCAGCATCATCAATACGGATCTCAATAGTCATTGAATCCGAAGCACCCATATCATTGACATACAGACTGACATTTGTCAATCTAAATGTATCTCCAGCATCCACATCGAATGGTTGGGCGATCCACTGAGCATCGTAAATGTATGCTCCAACATCTCCACCGGTTTCATAATTCGCGTACATCGATGTCGAGCTCCAACCACCTGTACCTGTGAGGTTCAATTCACCCGTGCTTGTGGCGTATATATTGTTATTGGGGTTGCTTGAGGCTAGACTGCTTCCAGACTCCGTGAAATCAGATTGTGTCGTATTGGTTATGGATCCAGAACTAGCAGAAGCTCCGCCATAATACAAATATACCTCTCCATTCGAGGCCTCTGGCGCGCCCACAAGAATATCATCTTTACCATCATCATTGATATCCCCGGCAGATGAAACTATTGATCCAAAGTTCGAGGGGATCAATGCTCCTCCAACTCTCAGGTACATGTGATCCACATAGACCGTGTCCAGGCTGGAATCCACAGTCGAAGCATCTATGACGCCGATATACAAAGTTCCATCGAAGGCATCTAGTGTCGCATCTGAATGTTGCTGATAGGAATCGTCATCCGTGGTCTTGGTAATATCGAACATACTTGTCCATGTGCTGACACTTCCTGATCCAGTAGTGGAATAATATAATTCAAAATTCTCCGAATCAAGATCTGTACGATAGGCTTCTACATAGAAGGTCGAATCAGTACCGGATGAGGGCACGGATATTGTCCATTTATGCTCCAAACTATTGGATGCTGGAGTGACCGTCGTGTAAACGCGTAAATAATCCACTTCCAGGGTATCCTGCCCATCACCCGAACTCGCAGTGTCGATCACACCGACATAGAATGCTCCACCAGTGTATCCATCCGCATCAAGGTCAAAGGTCAATGTGTTCAATGCCTGAGTGGTATCAGTGAACATCTCCACCCAGTCCCCTGTACCGACAGGGTCACTTCCAGTTGTGGAGTAATAATATGTAAATGTGTCATCCCCAGCTCCTGCGGAATCCCAGCCAACGTGGGCCTGGAACTCATATTGTGATGCGGAGACTGGAGTGGCATCGAACTGCCATTCGTGCTCGAGACTGTAGTATGGGGATACAGATGCACTCCACTTGAAATCCTCCACTCTGGTATTGGCAGTTGATGTACCCCATGAAACTGAATCACCATTCTGTCTTTCAGAGAGGTAATAGTAAACTGTCCATGTATTTGCATCCAGCTGAGTTGCACCAAGCTGTTCTGTTGTAAAATCTTGGATAAGATTAGTTGGTGGAGTTGCCCCATCAGCATACCATCTCACAACAATTGAATCTGTTGCTGCAAGGGCTGTCTGCGGACATGACCAGGTGCCACTGACTATTGCAGTTGATGTGGCACTGGCAATGGCTACTGCAGTTCCAGAAGTAATTTCTGTTTCTGTGCCGCCACTATCTCGTTTCCAAACCCTGATTCCTGCATAGATTATGGTGGTGCTGGTAAGAGTGGTTGTTTGAGCTGTAGTACTTTGAGTTGTAGATAGAGAATCAGCAGTCAGCCCATTCACTGTTGCAGAGTCTGAACGCATATATCTTATCTCGGTTGTTGATGACGAGCCACCAACACTCAACTCAACGATATCCTCTGTAGTGCCATCCTGTGCCTGTGTGGCCGTGTGAGTGAGGGTATTGGAATCTGATTCTGTAAAGGTCTCTGAGGCTGTATAATCACTGTCATACGTGGCTGAACTAGCCACCTCGGTTATACTCTCATAAGTGTCATCCGTGGATTGGGTGCTGGCATGTGTTCCACTTACTGTGCCAGTGACCGCACTGTCAGATGCCGTTATATAATCAGTAGAGGCAAAGGATTGTTCACCCAATAGCTCATCATATGGAATACATGAGAAGTACATGTCATCAATATAGACGGCATCCACCGTGATGCTTCCTGAGGAAAGGTTTGTATTGGCCATACCCACGTATACGGTTCCGGTGTAGGCGCTCAATGTATCATCAGAAAATGTCTGGTATGAGTCATCGTCCGTGGTCTTGGTGACCGTGAGCATCTCGGTCCA
>JAGLQE010000231.1 GCA_023137005.1 Thermoplasmata archaeon | reverse complement strand
AAATACCACCCTCCAGGTGACATATTCTGGCATATTCCTCGGATGTTTTATCATCGATTTGGGTCTTTGCCTTATCCAGGACCTTCAAGACCTCATCATAATCGCCTCTGTTCTCATAAACCTCCCCACATTTTCTGAGCATTCTGGCCTGTGTTTCATTTATGTGGGCAATTCTAAACGCTTCATCAAATATCAAAAGGGCATCATCCCATTCCCCCACAAGCTCCTGGATATCCCCGATCTTCTCCAATAGTTCAAGGGTGGTTTCCCTGCTATCTGATCTTCTCAGATTTCTGTGAGCGGAAAGAGCGGATTTATAGAGTTCCAGAGATTGCTCGGGAGCAAATTCAGATTCTGCTATTTCTCCCGCCCTGATGCAGTAATCAAATGCCTTTGAATATTCCTTGCTCCTCGAATAGTGCCTGGCTAATTCATAGATGACCGACTCGAGTTCCATATCGAAGTTTCCTTCATAATAGTCGCCAAGACCCTTGTGGTGGGTATATCTCCATCTATCGCCTATGCTTTGGTATATGACATCCTGGAACAACGCGTGACTGAATTCAATATAATCGCCGTAAGTGGTAAGGATCCCTGTATCGGCCAGTCTATCCAGGGTGGCTGGGACATCCACAACTATCTGGATGGAACCCAATATGTTCCTGTCGAACTGCAAACCGATGCATGATGCATATTCCACAAGAGCCATTTCATCTGGCCCAAGCCTTTCCAGTTTGCGGTGAACAACATCCTCAATAGAACTGGGTATCGAGTAATCCTCGCTAAGCAGGGTGTACTTACCATTCTTTTCTCCTATACTGCCTTCATCTACCATCTGTCTCAGAAGCTCGATGGTGAAGAAAGGATTGCCCTTGCATTTTCCAGCCAGCATATCGATGAAATCCTCGGGGAAATTATTGGCAGCATACAATTCTGATATCAGGGATACTACTTCGTCAGAGTTCAAGGCATTGAGCTTCTGCTTGATGATTATGTTCTCTTGCCTCATTTTTTCAAGTCGCTGGTCAAGTATCTGGCTCTCATCCGGTCTCATAGTGCCCAGTATCATGATTCTTTCATTGCGAATGTTCCTTGCCAGGTAATTCAATACGAAAAGTGACGATTCCTCTGCCCAATGAAGGTCCTCCAATTGGATCAGTAATGGCTGGGTTTTTGACAGGTCGGTGACTGCCTCCAATACCTGATCTGCGATTCTGAGTCTTTCGGTTTTGAGTGTGGCTCCTTCAAGCTCCTGTTTGACAAGGAATTTAGCATTCGCCAGTGAAGATATCATTTCCTGAACTGGCACCAATTGATCCATATTTCCTGTCCAGGCCTCTAATATGTCCCCATGATCATTTTCAATGGCCTCAACGGTTCGTTTCGCCAATTGTTTCATGTCCCTGTGTTCAGCACCATCGAAAACCGCAGTTAGAAAAATATGCTGGCCATGCT
>JAGLQE010000230.1 GCA_023137005.1 Thermoplasmata archaeon | reverse complement strand
TCCCTTGTGGCAAAGGCCTTCATCGGCAAGGATGTGTTCATCGAGATGTCGGAAGAAACTATCCGCGGCCTGGCCGATATAACGGTCAATGGTATAGGCGGAGGTGATTGATTTGAATGTAATTGAAACAAAAGATCTATGTAAGAACTATGACGAACTGAAAGCCGTGAACAAGCTGAACCTCAATGTGAGACAGGGCGAGGTATATGGTCTTCTGGGCCCCAATGGCTCGGGAAAGACGACGACCATCAAGATGCTGACCGGCTTGATCCTGGCATCAACCGGATCAGCCTCCATACTTGGTCACAAAATACCCTCCAAATTGGTCTTGAACGATATCGGCTATATGCCGCAAGAAACTGCAATATACTTGGAGAACACGGTTCACGAGAATATCCAGCTTTTCGGCGAGATATACGGCCTGACCAAGGCCGAGATCAAGGTCAGAGAGGTGGAATTACTTGATTTCGTTGACCTTTCCCACAGGCGGAACTCCATAGCATCCACTCTCAGCGGCGGAATGAAGCACAGGCTGAGCCTGGCATGTGCCATGATCCATCGTCCGAAGCTGCTTTTCCTGGACGAGCCCACGGTGGGTGTGGATCCCGAGCTCAGAGCCTTATTCTGGGAGTATTTCGAGAAGATGGCCGCTGATAATATCACAGTACTGATAACCACCCATTACATGGATGAGGCAAATAACTGTACCAGAGTGGGCCTCATGAAAGAGGGTGAATTGATAGCGGAGGACGAACCACATCTCCTGATGGAATCCACCGGGACCAAAACCCTGGAGGAAGCCTTCCTAGCCCTTGCCAGGAGGTGTGATTGATGAATATGCGACGCACATTGGCCTTTACAAAAAGGTCCCTGATGCAGTTCAGGCATGACAAACGCACACTGGCCTTTGTCCTGATAATGCCCCTGGTCATGATGCTGGTCTTTGGATATGCCTTTGGTGGTGACCCCAAGGATCTGGACATTGCTATAATCAATGATGATATGGGCATGACCACTCCCACTGGTATGGAGTTATCTTTTGCAGATGCCATCATCGGCAATCTGGATGATGAAACTTATGTCATACATTATTATGATGATTGGGATACTGCGAAATTAGATCTCCAGGAAGCGGAAGTGTGGGCCATATTCGCTTTCCCGGCCAATTTCACCAGTAATATGTTCATGAATTTCGCGATGAACGGGACAGAGACGTCCATCATAGAGGTCGATATTGATGATTCAAACCCCAACCTTGCTGGCTCATTGATGCAGGGTCTTCAGGATGCTTTGGTCGAGACCCAGGAAGAGCTCATGATCCAATTGAACATACCGCCAGACGCGGCACCGATGAGCGTTCAGACCTCGAAGGAGTATGGCGATGCTATGGAGATCGAGTTCATTGATTATTTCGCCCCCGGAATCGTTTCCTATTCCATCATCATGGTGACGGTCATGATATCGATAATACTGTTCGTGGGCGAACGAAGGGAAGGCACTCTTCAGAGATTGTTGGTCTCCCCGGCCAGTGAATCCGAGATAGTCATAGGCTATGCCATGGCATTCGGGGTTATCGGTCTATTGCAGAGTATAGTGATATTGTCCGCGGCCATTCTGGTATTTGATATAAATATCGCGGGCAGCGTGTTCCTCGCACTCTTCGTGATCATCATACTGGCCATAGGCCATCAAGGGCTTGGTCTTCTGCTTTCATCAGCTGCCAAGAATGAGCTTCAGGCCATACAGTTCATACCTCTGATAGTGTTCCCATCCGTGCTATTGGCCGGCCTGTTCTGGCCTGTGCAATCGATACCTCGTATCCTACAGCCTCTGGCTCATATCATTCCACTCAAATACGGGATAGATGCGGAGCGCTCGATCATGCTTCGTGGCTGGGGCGTTGCCGAGGTGTGGCCGGAGTTGACCATACTGATATTGTTCGCCATCCTCACACTGAGCGCCACCATCATCCTGCTGAAGAAGAGGCAATGAGCGATCGGTGAACGATCAATGAGGGGTCCAGACAAGGCTTTGGGCCCCTCACTTTTTAGTAATAAATAGATAGAGGCCAAGAATCACCTTGGTACCCAGGGCAATCCAACTCAAGATTAATATAGTCAAACAATCTTATTGAATAAATGGGGACACAAAATGACAGACATAAGACAGAAGGTCGAGGACGATAGAGGATTGCTCAAGAAGATCCAACTGGTGATTCCAGGTTTCAAAGGTTATAGGGAGAGAGAGGACCTCAGGATAGCCGATCGCCTGCTGAGAGAGCAACTGGCAGACAAACTTGGCATAGCGGTCAGAGATATCGAGGCCTCCAGGGACAATCTTGCAAGTAATAATGATATTCAATGGCTGGACAAGGTTGGTAAATTGATCAATGACACGACCGCCGCGCAGAACAGGGTCAGACATGCGGAACAGGGCTATACGGGTGTGTCGCCAGATTACAGAATAGAGCAGGCCCAGCTATACAGGATGTATGATTGGGATCTCAGTCTTATTTACAATATCGATAATGTCAAAGGGGCGGCCGAGAAGCTCAAGAGCTCGACCTCTTCAAGTGACGATGATGAGATCCAGAAAGGTCTTAACATAGCCAAAAACGCCCTTGTCAAATTCGATGAGCTGTTCGATCTAAGGCGGGAGGCCATTGCTGGTCTTCTTATTGAGGGAGCATGATATTATGGGAATTTTCAATAGAGGCAAGAGCACGAAGGGCGACATTGCCAGGAACACGTACACCTGGCCATTGGAGTACAAGGGCGAGAACATCATGTACAAACTGCCCACCAATGTCTACTACAATGACAATATCGTGGTGAATGAGGATGAATACGCGGTCTTCTTCAGGGATGGAAAAGCCCTGCATGTCTTTGACCAGCCAGGTCGTTACGCCCTCACTACCCAGAACATACCGATATTGACCAGTATGCAGGCCGCTATCACGGGTGTCAAGCAACTGGGTGAGGTATTTTACATTCAGAGAAGGGAATTCCGTGGTAAGTTCGGAACACCCGAGCCACTGGTCTTCAAGGACAAGGATTTCGGCATGGTGAGGATAAGGATATTCGGCAATTTCTCATACAGGATAACAGATCCGATCCTCTTCATCACCCAGTTCATCGGTACTAGGGGGTACAGCAGTAGCCAGCAGGTATTGGATTGGCTTAAAACAGAATTAGTTCAGACCGTGAACGACGCTCTCGGTGAGCTAAAACGTGACAAGGACATGGCCCTCGTGGACATACCAGCCTACCTCCAGGAGATAGAGCAGCTGGTCATAAGCAAGATGGGCGGAGAGGTATCTCAATACGGTATCAAGATAATGAACATGGCGGGTTTGACCATCACACCACCAAAGGAGGTTCAGGAAGCCATAGACAAGAAGGGAGCGATGGGCGCTCTGGGCGTCAATTACATGCAGTATCAGACCGGGAAGGCCATAGAAGGTGTTGGAGAAGGCGCGGCCAAAGGAGGAGAAAGTGGCGCTACAGCCCTGGCAGGCCTCGGTGCAGGTGCAGGTATGGGTCTTGGAATGGGAGGCGCTATGAGCCAGGGAATGCAGCAAGGTGCTGAACCACAGACCGAGATCAAGATCAAGTGCCCCCACTGCGAAGCCCTCCTGGCCCAGGATGCCAAATTCTGCAAGGAATGTGGCAAGGAAGTCTCCCAGCCAGGAACGGTCAAGTGCGCGAAGTGCGATGCTGACATAGCGGCCGATGCTAAATTCTGTAAGGAATGCGGAAGACCCACCCATATAAGATGTCCAAAATGCGATGTCGAACTGGCCAGTGATGCTAAATTCTGCAAGGAATGCGGTGAGAACATAGCTTGATACTCCACATTCAAAGGAGCTCCCAACCGGAAAGAGTTATCTATCAAATCACCCTATTCTGAACCATGGACCTGCCAGATTGGCTCCAGGATATATTACGACCTCCAGAAATTGTCAAGAGAGAGCGTGCCTCAAAGGCAGTGTTCATCATCTTCCTATTGACCCTGGCCTGGTTCATGGGGGCAGCATTCTCACCATACCTAATACCATCTGGCACTATAGATCTAGGTGAGGATGGCGTGGTCGGGGCAAGGGATTTCACATACACGATCTCTCAAATAGAAAATCCCTTGGCCAGATTCTTCTATGATGCGGGTGATGTGAACTGCCATCAGAATTCCACCCGTTCATTCTTCCTAAATGAGAATCAAATGCCTTTCTGCGCTCGGGATACGGCCATCTTCCTCGGCATGGCCATCGGTGTCCTCATGATCGTCTTTTACATCATGGAATTGAATATATTCTGGATACTGGCCGGTCTGGTGCCAATGGCGATAGATGGAGGTCTGCAGTTGATCGGCCTTCACACGAGCACTAATTTTCTTAGATTTGTGACAGGAATAATTGCTGGCATCGTGGTCGGCATAGCCCTAGGCTATATAGTGGGCGAGTTCTCAGGCCTTTTAAAGGAAAGAAAAAAATACAAAAAAATACCAGAGCCAGCTCTATCTGATAATGAAGATTGAAAAGGTAGATGGATCAAAGAGATATCATTCAATTTCTTCAATGATCTTCTTAAGTTTGGCCTTGTATTCATTAAGTTTCAGTTGGGCAGTCTCAGTGTCCTTGGCTTCTGTTGTGACTCGGAATATCGGCTCAGTTCCAGAGGGTCGGAAGAGCACCCACCAGTTCTCTTCTTCTATTTTCACGCCATCGATATCTAATATATCTAGATCATGTGAAATTTCCTTCACCCTATCTAGAACTTTGGCCTTTAAATTGTCTGGACATTCGTATTTCGACCTCATTATGTAGTATTCGGGCAGGTCGGATACCATTTGGCTCAGTGTTTTATCATTATTTGCCAGCACCTCGACCATCCTGGCCGCGGTCATCATCCCATCCCTGCAGAGCATGTTTTCCGGGAAGATCACCCCTCCATTCCCCTCCCCTCCGATAATGGCATTCACATTGCCCATCCTCCGGGCGATGATGGGTGAACCGATAGGCGTCAGTTCCAACTCCCCTCCACCACTGGAGATAGAATCTATGACCTTTCTGGATGTATTGACCGGTACGACCACCTTGCCTTTCCTGGACTTCAAAGTATCAATGACGAATAAAGCCAGGCTCTCATCACCATTGACATAGTTCCCCTTCTCATCTATGAATGTGGCCCGGTCAGCATCCCCATCGTGGGCTATGCCAAGGTCAGCACCCGTATCGGTGACTGCCTTCATGAGGCCCTGGAGGTTCTTCTCCAGAGGTTCGGGCATTCTTCCTGGGAACATACCGTCTGGCTGGGCATTGAGAGTTATGACCTCACACCCCATTGTTCTCAGGATATAGGGTGTCAGATCGCCGGCAGGGCCATTGGAGCAGTCCACGACCACCTTCAGTGGCTTCTGACCATCTTTAGGTTTGAAGATCGACAAAATATGCTGGATATGCCTGAAGATCATCTCATTGTTCTTGTTGATGTCGCCAACAGCGTTCCAAGCTGCCACATGAAATGCCTTTGAAAAGTATATATTCTCTATTTTCTCTTCATTCACCCTGGCCATTTCCGTGCCGTCATGGTCAATGCATTTCAGGCCATTGAATTCCGGTGGATTATGTGAGGCGGTTATCATCACTCCCCCGTCAGCTTTCAATGTTCTCACACCGAACTGGACAGTGGGGGTGGGAACCACACCTATGTCAATTATATCACACCCTGTGGAAAGTATACCTGATACCACACCAGAAAAGATCATGGGGCCTGTAACTCGTGTATCCATACCCAGACAGATGGTCTTTCCCTCTCCAAAATAAGTACCTATGGCCAGACCCAGCTCTATTGCGAAGTTATGATCATCCACCTTATCAGGCTGCCACCTGATACCATTGGTTCCAAATAATCGAGTCATGCCCATCCACTCAATTTACCGAACCTATTTTGGCGATATCGAGACTATATTGTTTCCTCTCAGGATCACGGTCCCAATTCTCTTGACACTATCATTGTGAGATTCCTCAGTGTCCTCAAGAACCATGTTCATGTATTCATCATAGCCTGTAAGCTTTCCTTCCAGCATTCTGCCGTCCTTTAGTAAAAGGGTAACCTTTCTCATTACTGATTTTTCAAGTACATGCAAGGGCATAGCCAATAGCATTCCTCCCCTATATTAGGTAAGACCTTATCAACCTCCATGGATTTAAAGGTTATCCATTCTTTTCTCTTTTTAATGGGCGGTCGATGATAGATCAACTCATCAAACTGATGATGGCCTCGGCTGGTTCTCCATCACATTCTTCCAAAGCCTTCCTGGCTTGTTCATGGGAAACATTGGCCTGCATCGCTACCAATTCAATATCCTCATCTGGTATGACAAGGCCCACAGGTTCACTAGATACCTCACCGTATACGGTCTCTGGCTCCCCGACCACCTGGAAGGTCTTCTGGCCCTGGACCTCCATCATGGTCACGTCTGGCTTTTTTATCACGAGGCTTCGGTCCTGCATTTTGATTATGACCTCTTCGACATCCATCATTTCCTCTGACTTGATCCCGAGCTTTTTCATGGCTTGCTGCATTTGACGTGGGTTCATTCCTCCAGGCATCATATTATCACATCCCGCAATAGTTCATTTAGATATTAAAAGTTAGTGAAAGCCCATTAATGACCTTCTCATCTCTCATTTCAATCACCTACATCTACATTACATGAACATTCCTCTCTTTATATGCGGGAGCCGAGGTCGGGAACTTGATACTATGTCGAACGAACTCACCCACGCTCTGGCGGCCAGCGCGATGCAATGCACCCTCAATCTGATGATGGGGGGATCGGTATTCAATGTCAATGTTTTTTTGGCGGCTGTATTGGCCATGGCCATCAACCTTGATAGATTTGGACCAGGAGAGAACAGACGCAGCCCCATTGGTCACTCCATGGGATCTGGTTTCATCTGGATATACCTGAGCTACCTCCTCATCCAATTCCTGGATGCCTACATGAATATCAGGTTGGACCATGGCATCGTCATCGCAGTCATCTCGGCCTTTGCCACCCACCTGTTCCTCGACCATCTGGATGGGGGGATATACCTCATGCCCGTGAACACCGCCCCCTCAACCTGGCTGAGAAAGCACATGCCCGGAGAAAAAAAGGCATGGCCAGCATGGTCTGTATCAAATAATACCATCAAGTCTGGAGCGACCGTGAAAGGAAGAAAGTTCATGATCACTAGGCCGAGCCAGGGAACCATAAACATGCTACTGGCAGTGGTGCTGATATCCTGTCTGGTAATAACATAGTGTACTCACAAACCTTGTAAACCATCATCCTCACCCCTATAGGGTGCGGGTTCTGATTTTCCACCGGTCTTGGCATATTGTGTCTTCAGGCAGAGTTTGGCTCCACATGAATTATCATTAGTTTTTAAACCGCCCCAGATTACTTTGATAATTTTCCTCTGATATTTTTCCTTCTAGGAATGCTTTCTCAAGCCTCGCAATCTTGTCTCCATTGTTCATACCTATTCCATTGGTCGATGTGGTAGTTTTTTCTGGTTTTGCTGGCTCTGTTTTATCAGATGATTCTACTGTGGCCCCCTCACTTGCTCCTAATGAAGATCCATTGTCAGTTTCTACCTCATCATTCTCGTCTTCTTCCACGATATCATCATTCTCTGGGGGTTCCGATCCCACCCGATTATTGTAGAAGAACATCATAATAATGAGAGCAGTAAGGATGAGTATTATGATGATCAGCCACCAGTAATTTAAAAATGGGGACTCCTCTAGTGTGTTCATAGGTTCCAGATCATCATCATCCAATATGCCATCGTCATCATCGTCCATATCCATCCATGGCTCAGAGTTCATATCATCTCCATTGGGTTTTCCATCTTTATCTGTGTCAAGGGGTGTATCTGCAAAGTCTGTGTGGTCAGTGCCCAGGAATTCCTCCCAGATGTCCAGATATCCATCGCCATCCATATCTCTAACGCTATTCACATTAACCGCAATAGTAGAGATGCTGGATGAACCATCCTCATCAGTCACTCTTAAAGTTACTTCATATATGCCCTCTTTTTCCCACTTATAGATGGTCATAGGTGTGGTGATCGTGCTATCATAAACACCATCGTTATCACAATCCCATTCGTAGAGAACTATATTGTCGCCGGGCTCGATCGAGTCACTAGCATCAAGATACAGTATAGTACCTTCATCAACAGTATAAGGGCCACCTGGTACCGCTATGGGAGCCACATCCTTGATGTTCACCACTTTCGTTGAGTAGGAAGAGGAACCATCTTCATCCACGACCCTCAGGCCGATAGTACGGTATCCCTCGGAATACCATGTTATTGATATTATTGGATCTGCTGAGCTACTTTCATATACACCATCATTGTCAAGATCCCATTCATAGAGTACGATATCATCACCAGGCTCTGTGGATCGACCTGCGTCAAAGAAGATCACATCGCCTTCTGTTCCATTATCGGGCCCCACAATATTTGCCATGGGGGATATGTCTTCAACGGTCACTGAATACACAGTTATGCTGTAGGATCCCTCCTCATCCGTCACCCTCAAAGATAGGGTCTGTATACCAGGAGAATACCATGTATGAAGGGATTCCGGTGTGTTCAATGCCTCGTCATATACACCATCATTGTCCCAATCCCACTCATAGAGAATGATATCATCACCCGGTTCACTGGAATCACTAGCATTAAAGAACATAGCAACCCCTTCATCCACAGATGATGCTCCATTTATTATGGCCCTCGGAGCCACATCTTCAATATACACAGAAGTTGTGCTAATATGGGAAGAACCGTCCTCATCGGTGACTCTCAAACGTATGGAGTGAGAAGTTGCTGTGTACCATGTATATGTAGATATGGGAATTGATGAATTATGATCATATATCCCATCATTGTTCCAGTCCCACTCGTAGAGAACAATATCGTCTCCGGGTTCTATAGATGCCGAAGCATCAAATATTATAGCACTCCCCTCATCCCCATTATATGGTCC
>JAGLQE010000023.1 GCA_023137005.1 Thermoplasmata archaeon | reverse complement strand
ACGCAATGCACGCACTGGGCCGTCATGTCCATGTGCGAGGGAAATAAATGCAGATAGATAAGGTTGGTGTTCACAATTGTAATAATACCAAATTACTTTATATGTATATAATAAATATAGGATACAGGGACACAGAGGTGGAAGAAGATGAAAAAGATCATTGTAATTGCATTGAGCTTGATAATGGCATTAGGCGGTATTTCCGCTATTTTTACAATTGAGGATACAGTCAGTGGAAAGGAGCTTGCTCCTTTCATGCCTATGGCGGGTGAGAACATAACTGCTTATCCAGAAGAGATATACATCGATACAAATTCTTTGACAGGCACGGAGCAGGTTTCCTTTTGGGTCGATAGTGCCTTGACCGACATTGAGATCAGCATCAAGAATTCAAACCGGTCGGAATATTATGATATGGAGGTCTGGCAGGATGATGATGATTGGTCAAATTATAATTCATTCCAGGATCAGCTAGCCTCGGGGAACACCACCCACTCATTGAATGTGAGCTCTTGTGATAAATTGATAGTTCACATAATGGGCCATGCAGATGCTCCAGACCTGGATCTGGGGATCTTCCTGGACGGCAAGAACGGAGAGCCATTGGATGGCATGACACAAGAGAATGAAAGTGTTGCATTTGATGCAGATTGGGATGCTGATGAGGAGGCTTTTGTGGATGACCCAGAGGATGGGACCTATTTGATCAAGATATTTGGCTTTATTGTGAATAGTGAACCAGCTCATTTCGATATGACGATCGACCAGATATCCGATGTGGACGGGATCTTCAACTCTACAGGCACAGACAGTAGCCCTCTGGATGCGTACGAACAAAGATCTTTCGATCTCACCTGGGATATTCCAGGAGGTTACGATGATGGGATCTATCACGGCCTTATACTGATAGGGACAGCGGCGGAAAACAATCTATCCAGTATCCCTATCATATTGAACCTGGACAGGGCTGCCCCATCCATCACAGGTCTCATGCCGGGATCAAATGAGATCATAGAAGATCCATTGCCAGCTATCGGAGCAACACTATCTGTTTCAGATGGAAGTGAACTTGACAGAACTTCCCCGATCATAGAACTGGATGGTGTGGATGTGACTGCCTGGGCCTCGGTCAATATACCTTACGATGCAGACAATGGTGGTTATGTGGCTGGATCCATAATATATACACCAAATGTTCCATTGGCCAATGGAACTCATTCCATTAGTGTGAGCGTGAGAGATCTAGCTGGCGTCTTGGCCGTCCAAAATTGGTCCTTCACAGTTGACAGTCCCTATCAGCCAGGCATATCGCATATTCCAGAAATAATGGCCAGTATCAACTACATCACACCTATAGTCGCAAACGCTGAAAGTGACTTCGGTCTTCAGACCATTGAACTGTATTACAAGAATGTGGGTGACTCAGTATTCACCATGGCACCTATGGTCAAGACAGGGACCAATACCTATAATGCAGAGATACCAGCTCAGACAGAACTGGGAACCATTGAGTATTACTTGAAAGCCGTGGACGCCAATAGTAATACAGCCACACTGCCTGCGACAAATCCAGATACAGCCCCATATTTGATAGAGGTTTACAGTTACAGCACACCGAAGATCACACATCAGCCAATATATCTTTACGGGGACGACCCAGTTACCATAGATGCATTGATATCTGATAATATGGGTATCGATGGAGCCACATTGTTCTATCAAATAGATGGGGATATAGTATATGCTTCAGTCCCCATGATCAATGAGGGGGGGCATCTTTATTCAGCCAATATACCATCAGCCAGCCTGAAACCAAATGATGTAAATTATTATATCTCAGCCACTGATGGGGCTTTATCTGTCACACATCCTATTGACATCAATACACCCCATGTAATCCAATACACTAGCACTGATGTTCTGGGCGGTGATCTGAGGATCGCGATGCAGAGTGATATGATGACCACCAATCCGCTTATCGCTGGTGATGATTGGACCTGGATGGTTCTGGAAAGGATCTACGATGCCCCCATGAGAGCCAATACAGACACTGACGAATTGATGCCCTATATCGCGGTCGGCTCTGCCAATGTCAGTGGCATAGGAGGCGACGCGACCTGGGGCTGGGATGATCTGGACATCGGTGCTTTCGGAATGACTCCCCAAGCTGATTGGAATTTAACAAGCGGCATTGCGGAAGCCACCATATTCTATGACTTCACGGGAGTGACATGGCATGATGATACTCAGATGACCATTCATGATGTAATGTTCTCATATCATGTGCAGGCTCAGTTGCCTGGATGGGTCAGTGGCATAAAATGCCTGATGGACAAAGGCGGGGAAGCTGGCTCAAATTTCTCAGATACGCATTATCTACATATCGAAAAGGTTTACGAGAGTGGGGATCACTTACAGGCCGCACTGAGATTCGAACTCCAGGTCCAATATGCAGACTTTTTCAAAGATACACTGGCCGTCTTTTTACTCCCATATCATATTTGGGGAAACACCATATCTGGACAGGCGGTCGATGATATCATGATCTGGTCTGACCCAGGATATACCAAGGACCATGCCAAGGCCTGGGATTCCGCGGCTGCATTATTTTGGGACAATCTAATCCCAATAGGAAGCAATGCGTTCGAATTCGATCATTGGGATAAAGACTTGATAGTGAAGGTCAATACCTGGCGCGATCATTTCTACAAAGAGGGATGGACGCCAGCCTATGATCCAATGGGAATGGCCTATCAGCCAAATATCGACAGTATCACTTTCAAGGTCTACAAAACCTCAGAACAGGCAGTGCTAGCATTGAAGAATGATAATGTGGACCTGATCGGTTGGAGCATCCCTCCTACCTATGCTCCATTCATTGAGAACGAGCCAGACCTTGCGATCAAGCAATCGATCCAAAATGGCTTTAATTATCTGGCCTACAATATGAGAGATGATAAAAGATCCTTTGGATATGATGCGGGTGGCGTGGATATTGGTAAACCTTTCAGGAAGGCTGTGGCGCATTGCATAGACAAGCAGACCATTGTTCATAGCCTTCTTCAGGACTATGGGATAGCAGGTGATGGTCCCATATCGCCTATCAGTATCTGGTACAATAATACCATACCGAAATATGCTTTTGACCCTACAGAGGCTAAGAACATCCTCGCAAATGCAGGATATCGCCTAGAGGATGGGAGCACTGGAGCTACCGCCATCGCAAATGCAGGGCCAGGCAACTGGTGGGTGAATCCAGATGGTTCGTTCATCGGTAATGCTGCTGATGGGGTCATAGAGATCTTGACAACTCCAGCAGACTACGACCCAGTCAGAGCCCATTCCTGCCTGATGATCGTAAGCCAGCTTCAGGATATTGGTATCAATGCAGAGTCAATTACCATGGATATTGGAAGCCTTGTCAACCGTATTGATCAGAGAGATTTTGACATGTATATTCTAGGCTGGGCAATAAGCACTGAACCACCGGAGTATCTATACGATTTCTTCCATTCTGCTAATGCCGCGGCAGGCCTGAACTATCCGGGATATTCAAATGTCAGTTTCGACGCTGATATAGATCTGGCTCGGTCAACTGGTGATGAGAACGAGAGGTTCCAAGCGATTGGGGATGCACATGCCTCCATTGCTTATGACCTTCCATACGATGTTCTCTATTATAGAACGAATATCGAGGCCTACCGATCGGACAGCTTCACAGGCTGGATGGTCGGACCATCGGGCTCGATATTCAATGATGGATCCATATGGAATATCAAGCAGCCATCATTCATGATCGAACAGCCGAGCACTATCCTCGAGAAGCATACGGGAGGAGAACTCAGAGTCGCTCTTCAGCAAGAGCCTGGCCCGATAAATCCATTGGTCTCGACTGACGAGAACACCGACAATGTCATCGATCTCGTCTATGATCCATTGACCAGGATCGATCCACAGACCAAAGAGATCATGCCCTGGGTGGCAGAGAGTTGGACCATTGCTGGGAACAAAACAATGATCACCGTGAACATTAGAGAGAACATCACCTGGCATGATGGAAGTGATCTAACAGCCAGCGATGTCAAATACACCTATGACACCTATGCTCTTCCATATATTGATTCTGTGGGAGTGGTGGATGGTTTAACAGTAATTATGATACTCAGTTCTCCAGATGCGTCATTGTTCTCGGAGGCTCTTCAATTACCTCTGTTCCCACAAGGATTTACGGCACTCAGTCAGGAGAACGGCTGTGGCCCCTTCATGCTTGGGGATATTGTGGCCGGAAGCCATCTGACCCTAGAGACCTATGAAGATTATGCTATGGGCAGAGCCAATATCGATTCGATTGTTTTCACCCACTACCCAGATGACCCGGTGACCTATGACCCATGGGATGCTAGAGTAGCAGGTATTTACAGAGCTGCAGAAGATCTTATCTATGGACAACTGGACTACATTGGTTGGAACCTTTATTCCAATCATACCAAAATGATGGTCGAAGTACCTTTTGGAAGTGGAAATAACACGAACTTGATACAGAGCCAGGAGTCTTCCGTAGTAAGGAATGAAGGTTCAGGTCTCCAGTATATTGGGTTCAATACACAGAGAGAACCAATGAACAATACAGAATTCAGAAGGGCCATCGCTCATATCATCGACAAGGAAAGTCTCACAATATTTGATATCAGCGGAGGACTGGCCATAGCGGATTCTGTATTGAATCACTTCAATTATCCATTCTGCAATGAGACCCTGGAAACATATGAGAGAAATGAGGCACTGGCAAATAATGTTCTGGATAGCGCAGGGTTCTTTGACAGGGACGGTGACGGCTGGAGAGACCTGCCATACAGTCCATATGACTCCTTCAATATCACAATGTTCGGGCCGCCAATAGAGGACCTTACTGCAAATGTGATGGCCGGCATTATCGTGAACTGGCTCAAGAGCATAGGCATCAATGCCACCCTAAGATCAAATACATCGGTCGTGAATATGGCAGATATAATTGCGGATGATTTTGATATGTATTTCGAATCCCTGGAGGGCAGTCAGGACCCGTCCATCCTTTACGACCTTGGCCATAGTTCATCGGCATTGAACTATGCTAATTTCAATGATGCTGGCATGAATGCCCTGCTCGACATGATGAAGGCAGAGGTGGACCCCGACATGCGGGCCCAATACGCGCAGGACTGCGAAGGATATCTGGCCTCACAGGTCCCGTATATTCCATTGTTCCATTTCAGGGTGAACAATGCTTACAGGACAGATGGCTTCGACGGTTGGGTCAGTACACTGGACGGCTTTGATGATTTCAGATCATATCTAAATGTTCATCCACTGATGGATCAGACCCCGATGGATGCGCCACTGGCCCTATATGCTTTCAATAATTCCGAAGGGCAGGTCAATCTGACATGGACACACAATATAGAGACTTCGATAATTGGCTATAATATTTACCGTTCCAACATTACTGGGGGCCCCTACACACTCCAGGATACCGTTGGAGAACAGACCTCCTACACTGACAATGATACGGTGAATGGGCTGGGTTATTACGTGATCACAGCCATAGATCCTGTATCCGGCTACTCCAATGAGGCATCATGCATATCGGATGATCTTATACCACCAACCATTCTATCAACAACTCCGGCAAATGCTACAGAGAATATGACGGTTGTGGCTGGAGTATTCATTATAGAGTTCAGCGAGCCAATGGACACCTCCATAGATACGGTAGACACAAACCTGCCTGGCATCTCTGTTTCATGGCTAGATGCAGACACCATGGAGATAAATTACACGACCCTGGATGACCTGACCGACTACTATGTGGATCTGACTGGCCAGGGACATCGGGATGTCGAGGCCAATGCACTGGCCGGAGCACTGAACTACACCTTCGATACATTGGATTCAACAGATCCAATTGCGGATGCGGGTGTGGACCAGGCAATAGTTAGTGGCACGATAGTGGCCTTTAATGGTTCTGGATCTACAGATAATAGTACTATTGAGACCTATATCTGGACCTTCTCTGATGATGGATCGATGCAGACCCTGACCGGAGTCGCACCTACCTACAATTTCACGAATGATGGGACCTTCATGGTGACATTGACCGTGACAGATGCCTATGGCAATACACACCAGGACAATATGACAGTGACTGTCGCCCCGGGTATTGATACCACACCCCCAACAGCCAATGCAGGAACTGATCAGACCGTGATCCAAGGAACCATTGTGACCTTTGATGGATCTGGCTCGACGGACAATATTGGTATTGTGAACTATACCTGGGCCTTCGATGATGGCACTACCAGAGCCACTATCACCCTATACGGTGAAAGCCCGACATATAACTTCACGAGCCCGGGCAATTATATCGTGACACTACAGGTAATGGACGATGCGGGTAATACAGGCAGCGACAGCATGGTGGTCCTTGTAGAGGCTGCACCACTTGACACGGATGGGGATGGAATACCAGATGTCAGCGACACCGATGATGATAATGATGGCGTCCTTGATGTAGATGACGATTTCCCATTTGATGACTCAGAGGCCACGGACACAGATGGTGACGGAACTGGTGATAATGCGGATCTGGATGACGATGATGATGGATTCCTTGATATTTGGGAGGAAGCATTGGATACTGATCCATTGAATTCCGAGGATCGGCCAGTAGATACGGATGGCGATGGTATCCCCGATGGAGATTTAGAGAATTCTGAGGACTGGATGGATATTGACGATGACGGCGATGATGTTCCCGATGCCGTAGATGCAGATCCTCTGGACCCTGAGATCACAGATATCATTGATGATGTATCCGATGATGGAGGGATCAATTATCTGTGGATCATTATGATCCTGGTCGTAGCTATTCTCGTAGTAGCATTGCTCATGAAGAAAAAGCCAGCCAGCACTCCCCCTGTTGAGGATGTTCCTGAAGAGACCGCTGAATTGGAAACAGAACTTTGCCCAAGCTGTGGTTTTGAGATCGAACCTGGGATGTCATGTCCATTCTGTGTTGATGAAACTGCAATTGAGCCACCCCAACCCGAGGTAGACACTACGCCTTCTGAATCAATACCAGAGCCACACCCAAATCAGGCGATGATAGACAGGATCCAGAAGGCCTTTGATGATGGTAAGATATCTGAGGATCAGTACAAGGCCAATATGGAGAAGTTCAATAAACAATGAGCACAAATCCTTTATCTATCACCAATCCATCCCGAACTTAGGTAGATATCATGACCAGCGCGGATCTTATTCTAAAGAATGCCAATCAGGTAATAACACTGGCCGGAACAAGCGACAGACCCCTGAAAGGCATTGACACGAACACACTGAATATCATCGAGGGTGGGGATGTGGCTGTCAAGGATGGCCTTATATTGGAAGTCGGGAAAGACCTCCAGATAGGATCAGATAAAGTAATTGACTGCACTGGCAAGACCGTGATGCCGGGTTTCGTGGACCCGCACACCCACCTGATATTCGCTGGCTCGCGTGAAAATGAACTGGGAATGAAGCTTGAGGGCAAGACCTACCTTGAGATACTGGCCGCCGGAGGAGGGATCCAGAGGTCCATGGGAGCCACGAGGAAAGCGGACAAGGCTCAGTTGATGACCGAGGCCAAAAAGCGTCTTGACACGATGCTGCTTTTCGGGACCACCACCGTGGAGGCAAAAAGTGGCTATGGATTGAACAGAGATCATGAGATAAAGATACTGGAGGTCATCCAGGCTCTCGATGAGACCCACCCTATTGACCTCATTCCGACCTTTATGGGAGCCCATTCCATACCACCGGAACACAAAGGCAACCCGGATGGCTTCATCGACCTCATGATATCCATGCTGCCAGGAATATCCGAGATGAAGCTGGCAGAATTCTGCGATATATTCTGCGAGAAGAATGTTTTCACCAGAGAGCAATCTGAAAGACTGCTCCGTGCGGCCCAGGAACATGGACTGGGGGCCAAGATACACGCTGATGAGATAGAGAATCTGGGAGGGTCGGACCTGGCCGCGGAGATCGGGGCGATCTCGGCCGAGCATCTGGCTGTGACGAACGATATGCAGATGAAGAAGATGGGAGATGCAGGGGTAATAGGTGTTCTTCTTCCGGGGACACCGTACGCGCTCATGGAGGAACATTATCCGAGAGCCAGAGCTATGATAGAGAATGGAATGGCACTGGCATTGGCAACCGACCTCAATCCCAATTGCTGGACCGAGTCAATGCAGTTCATTATTTCACTGGCTTGCTACAATCTCAAGATGACGCCCGAAGAAGCCGTCGTGGGGGCTACCATCAATGCGGCCCATGCCATAAACAGGAGCAGGGTTGTGGGCTCTATCGAGGCCGGGAAACAGGCTGATATCATAGTACTGGATATTCCAAATTATGAGCATCTACCATATCATTTTGGAGTGAATCATGTCGAGACCGTTATCAAGAAGGGCGACATCGTGGTATATGATTCCCGCCCCGTGTTTTGAGTTTGGATCTCTCATCAGACACGAGTTTGTAGGTCAAGATACAGGACACACTTCCTGCCAGAGCTAATAATACCAGTTTAGAGAGGTCTGGAGGTTTTCCGTCAGGACTTGACACCACATCATCCAGACCCTCCACGGTGGAGGCAGGGTTCGTCAACCCATAATTC
>JAGLQE010000229.1 GCA_023137005.1 Thermoplasmata archaeon | reverse complement strand
ATGGAACCAAACCCCAGTGTTCAATGGCGTCTGGTACAGATTCCCGTACGAGGTATCGGGAAAGGATCTGCGATATAGAATTGAAATGTCCACAATGAATCCTGGTTACACACCAATAGTCCACAATATCACGATATATTATTCATACCTGAACCCACCGGATATCGTACTGACCGGTGAAGCCCCAGACGATAAATTCGGTTATAGCGTGGCCTATGCCGGAGATATTGGTGGTGGCGGAATTGATGATATTATCATTGGAGCACCGTACAATGACAATGGCTTAGCTGATGCTGGGGCTGTTTATGTGTTCAATGGCTCTGCCGGACTTATCGGAACTATTTCTGCCGCAGATGCGGACTACAGAAACTATTCATACAATACCGGAGCGCATCTTGGCTGGTCCGTGGCCCATGGTATGGACCTCAATATTGACACTTACAATGATGTACTAGCTGGCTCACCTCATTTCGATACTGCAAATTCAGATACAGGCCTTGTCACTATATTCTCACTTCTTACATTAACTAGCTCAAGCATGAAACTCAAAGGGACCTGTTTCAATGGAACAGATTTCCTTCTTGTAGGAGATGCTGGCCCAAGTGGATATGCCTTCACATATTCTGAATCAGGAGGCCTTGTGGAGATCGATGATCCTATCATTCTTCAGAATGCGGATATAAATGCAATAGTCTCTGGATCAACATGTGCAATTGCTGTTGGAAGCTTATCTGGCTCGGGTGTGGTCTACAGATATGATTATGGATCTGAAACCTGGGAGAAATTATCAGAAACACCTAATGAGATGTATCAGGGCATTACATACAACGATGTTGATAAGTTCTATATAGTGGGCTATGAAACCAACAACAACTATCCCAGAGCATACTTCCTGAATGAATCAGAGGATATCAAATACAGCCTGGATGATGGTTCCCTACCCGTCAAATGTATGTTCAACGATATATCATGGAACCTGAATTCCAACTTCGGGCTCGTATGTGGGTTCGATCCAGATTCCGGTACCAATGGCAATCTATTCAAGGTCACAGTAGGCGGTGCCTGGAACAGAATAAATGGAACTGGCAACACTGATGATCTTAGAGGGATCTCCTGGAAATCTGATGATTCTCGTGCCCTTGTGGTCGGACACAATGCTACACATGCTCAAATTTACAGTCTGTATTCTGATAATGCCCATGTCGGAAGGATTCCAGATGCATTGAATACCCTCGCTGGCCATCAACTATTCGGGGTGGATAATAAACCATTTTCTACAAAGCCAGATTATTCTCTTATAATAGGCGCATCCGCGATGAAGGTTTATTTCAATTTATTTGATGATTCTACCCAGGTTACTGTGAGTGGAGAATATCCACATATCTTCAATGTGGGCATGTGGAAAAAGAGTGATGGAATAGGCGGTCTATCAACGCTGAACCAACAGCTGGATGTGTCTGAAACATACACATTCTCTGCTGAAGTGAATTACAGTCTGGGTGGAGTGGATGAATTCCTGAATGGGAATAACAATATCAGGATCAATCTAACAGCATGGTATGATGAGGGAAAAATAAACTCGAACTCAGAGCCTTGGCCCACCTGGACAAATGAGAATAGAACCAGTATATTCAGTGCAGAATGGGAAGAAGGACCTGCACAGTCCGCAGCAATGACCTATCCGATAAATAGCCCCACCTCGAATGAATTCAGGCTAGAGAGCTGGTGGCTGGGTCCCGGTGCTGGTGACCACTATAATATTTATTTCAATATCACCCTGGATAATCAAACACATGCTGGAGATGGTGCGAACTTTGTAAGCGGACCAGCAACTAGCTTATATGATAAAAATCAAGCATTGAATGACCCAAATAGTTGGGATATCCAGTTTAGGATATTCGATGCAGATTATCCAGATGCGGAGAATATCACATACGAGGAGTTCGGGATATTCAGATACACGAATATCACAGTCTCTGGCAATCCGTCTGGAAATGCACCACCCGGCTCAGATGATAATCCATTGGGCTCCAGCCAGGTCACTTATTCTGCCAATATCGCACATCACGTAAATGTTTCGATCCCACGATTGAACTTGACAACGGATGATTCGAAGTTCATACCCGCGACCGATGTTGCAGTGAGGTCGACAAGTCTTCTGGCAAACAACACGAATACCCAGATCAATGGCTCATGGACATTTGGAAGAGCATTCCCAGGTGCGAACCAGGACCTTGGTGTATGGGGGAATGCGAGTATGAGTGCAGGATATTGGATGGTTCCTGCACCGAGAAATGGAACAACGGCCCACGGGCCATGGGGCTCGGACTTCAATGGTTACGGCGCGACCACGGTGTTGTGGTATGTCAGTATACCAGCAGCGACCGCCGAAGGATCATACCGGGCCAAGATAACATTCACAATAGGATACTATTGAAAAAAACATGGAGGAATTTGAATGCGAGAACGAAGTGATTGGATTCAAGATTCCGAAACGAAATGGAGGAATCAGAGATGAAACAAAAGCTGGCCGTAATGGCGATAGTGACCGCGATGGTCTGTCTCAGCTTAGTGAGCGTGTCTCCCAGCGCAGGTGCGGGAGATGTAGGTGGCGATGTGGTGCAGGAGATAGTTTCCTCACCATTCGGGATGACCCTTAATGACATTGCCTGGAATGATGATGGTTCAATGGCACTTGGTGTAGGTTATGATTCGAATGGTAATAGCATAAATGCCGCATGG
>JAGLQE010000228.1 GCA_023137005.1 Thermoplasmata archaeon | reverse complement strand
GATTTTCGAAGGTTGTGAAGGAAGCCAGCAATGTAGAAATAGGAATTATATCATTATCTACAAATGAGCAATCAAGAGGGACGCAAGGGCGGGGTACTTTCAGTATTGTGCTAGCGAGTGACAAGGTGTGCCAGTAAAAGAATTACACCTCGCCAGAGTTAACGAGGTGCACAATTCAAACCTCGGGTGAAGCCCGGGGTCCTTAGGCAAACCATATTAAACAGCAAGCCGATTACAATGCCCGATTACCATGAACTTCAAGGGTAAGGACATTGTGTCCATCAGGGATTTTTCAAGAAAGGAAATTGAATATATTTTATCTGTGGCCAAGACCATGGTACCTGCGGCCAAGGGTGATGAGGTCAATGAGCTGATGAAGGGCAAGATACTGGCCACTCTCTTCTACGAGCCCTCCACACGTACCAATCTGTCCTTCAAGAGCGCGATGCTGCGCCTGGGAGGATCCACCCTGGGCTTCACGGATGCGAAGGGCACATCGGCCAAGAAGGGTGAAACACTGGCTGACACCATCCGAATGGCCGAGGCTTACTCGGATATCATTGTTCTGAGGCACCCGCAGGAGGGCTCCGCAAGATTGGCAGCCCAATTCTCCAAACAGCCGGTGATCAATGCAGGTGATGGGGCAGGACAGCATCCGACCCAGACCCTTCTCGATCTTTTCACGATACAGGATGAGCTGGGCACCATCAAGGGCAAGAACATCGCACTTGTCGGTGATCTGAGATATGGTCGTACCGCCCACTCCCTCGCCCATGCACTGGCAATGTTCGATACCAACCTCTCCTTTGTATCTCCCCGTACCCTTAAGATGCCCGGCGAGGTGATAAAACACTTAGAGGACGAAGGCGCCGAGCCAGTTATCACACAAGACCTGGAAAGTGTGATCCCCGATAGTGATATCATCTATGTTACTCGTATCCAGAAAGAAAGGTTCCCCGATGTCACTGAATACAATAAAGTGGCTGGCTCTTATATGTTGGGTCTGGATATGATAAAAGAGGCAAAGGATACCATGAGGATAATGCATCCCTTACCCCGGGTGAATGAGATACCCCCGGAAGTTGATTCCACTGTTCATTCCGCTTATTTCAGGCAGGCCTTCAATGGTGTGCCTGTCAGGATGGCCCT
>JAGLQE010000227.1 GCA_023137005.1 Thermoplasmata archaeon | reverse complement strand
AATCCCGTAGTTCTTCTGGATGGCTTCGAGTACATGGTGGTAGAGAATGGATTTGAAAAGGTATTTAAATTCATCAAGAAGCTGAACGACCTATCATCAGTGAATTCCGGCACACTTTTCATCCCCATAGGCACAACATCCCTGGAAACTGACCAGCTTGGTGTCCTGAAGAAGGAATTCGACAAGGTCATAGAAATTGATAGCGCGGAATAGGCTTTTTCTTCATCTATGTGTGATCATCCATCCCATCTCGGAGAGACCTCATTGCGCAGGCCCAGTAGATCCAGGACGCGTCCGGTCATGAACCTTTGTAGATCTGAAATATCTTCTGGCCTATTGTAGAACCCTGGCATTGCCGGTACTATGATCGCACCTGTAATGGAAAGCTCGTACATGTTCTTCAGATGGATGGTGCTCAGTGGCGTCTCTCTTGGAACAATAATGAACTTCCTCCTCTCCTTAAGAGTTACAGCCCCCGCCCTGGTGATTACATTATCGGCTATTCCATTGGAAAGTTTGGCCAATGTGGACATCGTACATGGGATGATCACCATTGCATCAAAGAGTGCACTTCCTGAGCATACATTCTGATTAAAATCATCATTATTGTATACATGATCAGTAAGGTCTATAAGGTCATCCAGATCAGCATCTGTTTCGGCCTTTAGAACGTGTGTGGCCGAGTCAGATAGTATGAGATATGTCTCTATATCATCTATCTCATCCAAGGCTGTCAATAGATCCATAGCATAGCCAATACCAGATGCTCCCGTGATGCCTATCAGTATTTTCATATTATAGCTCCATACTTGGTTCAGGCATCATCTTTCCATAGATCTGAATATATCTAATCGGTTATGATCTCGAACTGATCATTATCAAACAGTAGTGGGAAATATGTCCTGTCATGGTTGGTCTTTCTCATCTTGACCACACCCAGGTATAGATTCACCTGCTTTCCATCCTTCTCAAGTTCCAGGTGCATTATGCCATCGGCCAGGAAATCCTCCACACCGAACAATCCAAATATCTGTTTGTCTGGATCCAGCATTTCCGAGATTATGAAGGTGGTCATATCCAATTCCCTCAGTCTCTCAAAGAAATGGAATATATCGCTTCGGGGATTTTTGAAGGTCGTCAATGAATATAGAGCTGCCAGAGAATCCAGGACGAAGACATCGCAGGCGTATTTGTTCTTGTAACTCTCAACCGTGGTCAGGATAGAATCCACCCAGTTAACCTCTCCTGCCGTGGTCTTGGTCGCGCTCTCTTTCCTTAGCCGGGTCAAGTCTATCACAACGATGCCCGAATCAGTCAATGATCGGGGATCCATGCCCAATTTGATCATGTGCTCTAGCAGGCTGACACGTGTCTGTTCCAATGTGACATAGATGCCTCTCCGCTTCAGTTTCTTTGCATTATTATAAAGAATACTGTAAGTCAAACTGGATTTCATGGTTCCAGCACGGCCACAAACAAGGGTCAGGTATTTCGATGGTACCCCTCCTTCCATCCTTTCATCCAGCCCCTTGATATAGGTTTTTATCCTTTCGTCTACCATTTTACAACCTCTAAGTAGGTATAGCCATGGTTGATTTAAATGTTTTCAATGTGCCATTATAATAAAAAACTTAACAATCGATGCTTATGAGAAGTAATATAGCGCTATAATATTCAAATTAATAGCCAGATCAAATATTTGTTATGATATTTTTAGAAATGTATGCTATATCTTTACAAAAGGTTAATGACAATTGTCTAATAATAGCGTTTTGTATGAGAACGAGGCAAAAAGCCTTTATATAATCATCGCAATTATGTATTTATATGGGAAAGGGGAAGTCAGTTAGGAATTATACAGAAAAAGAAAAGCTAACAATGTGCGGCCTGGTCAAGTATCCCGAGCTGAATGATCGGGGGCTCGCGGAGAAGCTTGACATCAAGCATTCCACTGTAACTGCAATTCGAAGACGAATGGACAAGGCCAATGACATAACGACAGTGAAACTGCCGATGCTACAGAATTTCGGTTTCGAGCTTTTGGTAATATCCTATGGTCGATTGAATCATAATATCACCTTGGAGAACAAGAATAAGATACTTGATAAATGTGCATCATTGCATCAGAATTCTTTCCTATTCTGCTCTTCCGATGATCAGGCCTTTATGATATCCCTATATAGGAATTACACCGAGTTGAAAAAGGACATTGCCGAGTTCCAAAGGTTCCTGAGTATGCATGACCTTCTTGATGAGACCTGGAATCATGCTCTGTTCCCCTTTGAGGTCTCCAAGATCTTGAATTATTTCGATTATTCCCCGGTTCTATGTAGATTCTTTGATAGGCCACCTGAGGATAAAGAAAGCGGCGAGGTGTCTCTGGACTATGAGAGCACAAGAAATGTAGATCTCTCAATGAAAGAGAAGGCTGTGTTCCACGGTCTTGTAAATAATCCCAACCTGCCAAACAATGCCATAGCGAAGAAGATCGATGTTTCCAGACAGGCAATATCGAATATAAAACAGAGATTGATCGATGAAGACCTGATAAAGACCCTCAATATCCCGAACATAAATGGGATCGGGCTTGAGATCCTGGTCCTGTCTCATGTATTCTTCAATCCACGGTGTATGATAAAGGATAGGCGTACCGGGATCAATTTCCTTCTACAGAAGACCCCTCAGATGTTCACTATAACAGGTAGTTTTGAAAGTGTAATGCTCCATTCCGTGGCAAATTATGAGGAGTTCAATTTCTTCAAGAATAAATTATTATCAATTTATTCCACTCATAGTTTCATTCGCGGGGAACCAAAGGTGCTACTTTTCCCTATATCGGATCTTGTGTTCCACAAGTATTATGATTTCACATCTATTATGAAACTTATGGAATGAGCTCTGTGAGTTAGGGTATTGGGCAAAATTCAAGGTACGACCATTGGCAATTAGAACTCAGATAATTCACAGAACTTAGCATTGAGACATCCTATAATACAACATCCACTTCCCTTTCTAAAAGGTTGAGCTCGTTTTTCTCCAGGGTAGAAGCATTGACAGAGATCAGAAGTATGGATTGGTTGATGGCAACCTGATCCCTCAATGATTGTATCAATCTAAGTACCGTGATGAACTTATTATTGGTTATCAGATACTCTATCCCATCCAACAGGATGATGACCCTTTCCTCGGCCAGGAACTGCTCGAATGACAGGCTGAGCTTCTCCAGGTCCTTTGGACGTATGGAATCCTCTTTGCCTACATTGGATAACCAGAGGATCGGAGTTTCTCCAAGGTCGAACTTTGCCTTGATCTTTTTCGGGAAGCTTCTGGTCACACAGAAAGCCTTGCGGCCATTCTCGATCTCATAGCTAAGGTAATCGTAAGATCTCTGGCCCCTGTCCTCGGGAATCAGGTAGGTATAACTTTCTTTAAGAATATCAAGGTCACTTCTTGGCTCAGAGGTCGATGGTGTTTCTTCTGTGGTCATGACCGCGACATCTGCATCTTTGTCATCGGTCTCTTCATCGACTTCGTCCTCATCAACTTTGACTGGAATTGGAATTGGAATTGGAGGTGCGGTGTCCCCGGTATCCATGGCTTTTTTATCTTTCTTGGATCCTGTCATAGCCAGTGCTGGTCCATCACCATCGTCATCAATGATTATCTCGAGAGGGGAATCCTCATCCTCATAGACCAGTACATTGTCATCTTCCATCAACTCAAGCTCGACTTCCAGGTCTTCCTTTTCTCTAAGTAATTTTCCATTTCCAGGGTGTACCGCCAGGCCACGTATGATAGACCTCAGAGCTTCTTCGATATTTCCCTGTTCTCTTAGAGTAATGGCCTCGGAGCGAATGATCTCAATATCATCCAGTTCTATTTCCTCATCAGTGCTGATGTCCTCTTCCATTT
>JAGLQE010000226.1 GCA_023137005.1 Thermoplasmata archaeon | reverse complement strand
CAGGTCCTTGCCAGCCTCGGCCAGCATGGTCTTTGCCTCGGCATAAGTTATCCGTCTCATATTTCCGGCCGGAGCCTTGAAGTCTGGGTTCATTCCCCTTATCTCATCTCCCATTTCCTCGTCCAGCTTGGTCAGGATGCGTATGAGCATTCCGTCCAGAATGTCCATGATATCCTCCGAGGAATTGATGAAGGACATTTCCACGTCCAGTGATATGAACTCCGCTATGTGGCGGACCGTGTCGGATTCTTCCGCCCTGAAGGCCGGTGCGATCTCGAATATCCTGTCAAAACCTGCGGCCATGAGTGTTTGTTTGTAAAGCTGAGATGACTGTGCCAGAAAGGCTGGCTTCCCGAAATAATCCAATGAGAAGAGAGTTGATCCACCCTCGGCCCCGGCGGCCACGATCTTTGGTGTATTGACCTCCTCGAAGCCCTTCTCCATAAGGTAGGCCCGTGTTTCTCTCAGGACCATGTTCCTTACCTTGAATATCTTGAATATCTCCTCCTTCCTAAGGTCGAGGAAGCGATTGTTCAGCCGGGTATCCAGATCGGCACCCACCTTGTCCACCACTCCCAGTGGTAGGGGCGCATCTGCCTGATTGAGGACCTCGTATTCTGCGGGTAATATCTCGAATCCCGACTTGACCTGGGCATTGGCCTTTATCTCGCCCTTCACGGCAATGGCGGATTCTCTCGGAATGGTGGTTATTGCGGCAAATACCTCATCACCCAGTTTCTTTTTTAGGGCTGTGACCTGAATGACACCTGTCCTGTCCCTTACAAGAATGAAGGCTATGCCTCCCAAATTACGAGTGTCTTGCACCCATCCGGCTATAACACCTTCGGGCTGGGCTTCGTTTATCTCTGAGCAGAACTTTCGATTCTTTAGATCAATGCCAGTCATATTCTCATTCCTCTTTTATGATCATTATCTGGCATGAAGCCAGGTTTCATCCCCATCTTTGATTCAATATAAAAAATCATCCTGTGTAATAGCTGAGGGGCTTTGTGAAGAACTTGTCATCCACAACCTGGATGCCCTCGTGGGTCGGGTGGTCTGAAACAAAGCCGAACCAATAAACGACTATGCCCTTGCCGAAGATCTCGGTATAGGGGATGAGCTGTTTTTTCATGTTCCTTCTGACCTCCACCTGGTCTCCGTAATTGGCCTTGGACTCTATCCAGATGATCTCTTCGCCATCGATTATTATGGGCTCGTCAAGCAGAACATCGGGAGTCTTTTTGAACTCCTCCTTAAGGTCATCCTCATTACGATAGGTTAGATCATTGTCGTCTAGCCAGCGATTTAGCCTATCTTCTCCTTTCACTCCTCTGAGTGTCTGGACCTCCATGCCTGCTGGGGAGTAGAGGATATCGTTCTTCACGACATCTTTTATCTCATGCTTCATCCTGGAGTTCTTGATCTTGGAAGGGTCGTTCACGAATTTCCAGAAGTCCTTTCTTGGATAGCCCATGTGTTGCAGGAGAATGAGTGATAATAGGATGGGGGGAAAATCCTCCCTGTGTGACAATTGTAGAAGGGATGTGCCGTTCTTCCACTGATACTCAAGGCGCTTGACATTGTTCTTCACACGATAATAACGCCTCGTCGCATCTCGAACCACACGATGGGTATAGAGGATCAGAAGTAGCTCCCGGTTGCCTTCTATTTCATTGGCCACCTTGTTAATGTCTGTTGGCCTTTGAAGCCTGGCTGTGAGCTTTTTGTATTCATTCTGGTTCATCTTGATTGCCCTTCTCTGAATTAGCCCATGAAACGTAGATATTTTATTAAAGTGTATTCCCACAACAGAGTTCTGTGAGTTCAAGGTGATAGGTGTTAGGAAATCCCTAGTCTCCAGTCCCTTTTCCCCACCCCCTAGTAAAATAAACTCAAGGGTATATTTGCAATTAGAATTCAAGCACCTTGGGCGCTTGTGGAAAAGTTATAATACACATCTGCAATACCCATGATGGGAGGTCAACCATGCGTGTTGCAGTCTATTATTCCAACAGTGATGTGAGGGTCGAGGAGATCCAAAAACCCGAGATCGGACCAAAGGAGATAATGGTCAAGGTAATGGCCAGTGGTATCTGTGGTTCCGATGTGATGGAATGGTACAGGGTGAAGACCGCGCCCCGTGTTCTGGGCCATGAGATCGCTGGAAAGGTGGTGGAGGTTGGCTCCGAGGTCACCAAGTTCAAGATCCGAGATAGAGTGTTCGTATCCCATCATGTTCCCTGTGATTCATGCTCTCATTGCCTGCTTGGCAACCATACGGTTTGCGAGCAGTTGCGAAGTACCAATTTCGATCCGGGTGGCTTTTCCGAGTATGTGAGGGTGCCAGAAGTTAATCTGAACAATGGTGTTTTCATACTTCCCGATAATATGTCCTATCCCGTGGGGACCTTCATCGAGCCCCTTGCCTGTGTCGTGAGGGGGCAGAGACAGGCCAATATGAGGGAGGGCCAAACCGTACTTGTCATCGGAAGTGGTATCTCCGGTCTTCTGCATATCAAATTAGCACTGGCCAAAGGCGCCAAAAGGGTGATAGCCACAGATGTTCTGGAATCCCGATTGGAAATGGCAAGGCAGATGGGGGCCGAGGTCGCCCTGGATGCCAGAGGTGACATCCCAAAGAGCGTGAGAAGCTGGAACCGTGGAGAACTAGCGGATCTGGTGATAATCTGTGCGGGGTCATTATCGGCCATCAAGCAAGGTCTAGCATCAGTTAATTCCGGAGGCACCATCCTGTTATTCGCACCTAGCCAGCCTGGAAAAGAGATATCCATCGAGCCTTGGGAGTTCTGGAAGAATGGCAAGAGTCTTGTGACCACCTATGCCGCGGCCCCGGAGGACATACTGGAGGCCATAGACCTGCTCGATAATAATATCGTCCAGGTGCGGGATATGATCACCCACAAGTTGCCATTGAGGGATGCACAGAGAGGATTCCAATTAATGTCGGAAGCCAATGATAGTATGAAGATAATAATTGAACCGCATAAATGATTCATTTTCCTTCATCTTTTTCTGAGCCATCATCTTCTGGGGGGCTCTCAGTCCCCTTCTTTGCCAGATACACGGTATAGGAAATTGGAACCACAACGCTCAGGATTATAAGTATGGCTGCCAGCCAGAACATGGAATCCCTGGTGGACTCGGATATCGTATCATTTATGGAAACCACACCCATCATCATGAGGGCCAGTGCCACGATGACCGAGGTCGCTATCCTCATCCTCCTTACCTTCACAACAGCAGATCCCAGTTTCATGCTTCCCCCGATCTCCCAATTCAATTAGGTGACTATCTCGCCGATCTTGCCCATCTCGATAGCTCTTTTGATCTCAAAGGCCATTCTTCTTCCGGTGCTCATTTCCTTTCTCCAGAGAGCGTTTCCATAGGGATGACCAACCGCCATGTGGACATTGGTTCCTCCGCCCACTCTGGGCGCGACATCGTAAATGTAGAAATTCAAATCCTTATCCACACAGGTCTGGAGACAGAATGGTCCGA
>JAGLQE010000225.1 GCA_023137005.1 Thermoplasmata archaeon | reverse complement strand
GGGCACTTCTTCTTCGCCTCTTCTTCGCCCGGTGCTGGTGCCTCGGCTACTGGAGCAACTACTGGTGCAGGTGCTGCTTCGACCGGTGCTGGAGCCTTCTCTGCCCCTGGGGCCTTTGTAGTGGCTGCTGCCGGTATTGGTTTTGCCTCCTCCTCCTCCATCACTGTACCGCATTTGTGGCATATGGTGGCTGTCACGCTATTGGGTGTCGCACAGTTGGGGCATGGTTTGGAACCAAGTCTCTTCATTTCTTCATCTTCTTTCAGCCACTGGTCAAAGGTAATGAATGTTGGCTGTGTGGCCCACCATGTTTGGAAGTCCTTCTCTGAGAAAGTGTCTCCTAGTTCCTTCTTCGCCTCGATCTTGAAGCCATTGATGACATCATCGTACTGCTTCTTCATCTGTGTCTTGTAATCATCCAGTTCCTCATCACCGATGGTGAACTCGGACTCACACTCTGGGCAGGTCTTGCTGTTTATTGGTACCCATGCTCCACAAACACTGCACTTGGCGGTGTCGGTCTCGAATTCAGTATTACACTTTGGACACTTGGTGGCTGAGTCTGGTATGAATGCTCCACACTCACCGCACTCCACGGTCTTTCCCAGTCCAACAAATTTAAGATAAGCAGTTACACCAATGATTATTCCAACCACAGCGAGAACGATTATCAAAATTATCAAGAACCAATCGAGGCCTGTATCTCCATTGACATTTATTATGGTGGATTCATCCTCTGCATTGCCTGTGCTTGCCACTATCGTGTACTGGCCAACAATTCCAGGAAGATCAACAGCGGTACCGAAGTTCCCGCTCATATCAGTTGTTGCGGTGAAGCGCTCTCCATCCAGCATTATGACGACCTCGGCGCCGCCTACACCCTGTCCTCCAATGACCTTGGTGAGTCTTCCACTGACCCAGGTATTGTTCTCCTCTCCGATAGTGTAGTTCTGTTCCGAGGATGGTGAATTGATCCTGATCAGGTACTCGGCAGCCTCTATGTCCACTGTGACATTTATGAGCTGATTGTTCAGTTCATTATATTCCTCAACACTGCCTGTGTAGTTATAATCCATTCCATTGACCGTGAAGTTGTCACCGATAAGGATGTCCCTGTCAAGCACTATCAATAAGTAATGCTCACCCACAGACGGTATGCCGGCACAGGTGATTATGACACTCATCTCCGAGTTGCCGTTAAGTGTTTCTATAATAGCAGTTCCGATCAGGTGAGTACTGTCTATCTCGTCGTAGAATATCTCGACAGTGAAATCCTGTGCCGCATCCGCACCATCATTGTGAACTGTAACATTCACATCAATGGCAGTGGATTCGATGAGGTCTTCGGTGGTAATATTCACATCAGCGCTGGTGGCCATTAGGTCTGCTCTTGTATCAATGATAGATAGAACAGCAGTCCGTGTATTGCTCTGACCTCCGGGATTCTCACCCATTGCTATGTCGGTCACTCTAACATCTATGTTCCGGTTCACTGAATTACCATCCAGGTCTGCATCGGCGAACCAGGTGATCTCGGCTATGGTACTTCCATTGGGGTAGATGGTCGGTAGGATGTATGAGCCTATCTCAATATTATAATGATCATAGAACCTTGCAATTCCAGTATTGGCCACTCCTCCCGAGTTGTTCACAAGTGCCCTTATGGTTACCACGGTTCTGTTATTGACCTCTGTTATAGCATCTCCATTGACAATGAACAATACCTGTCCAACATAGATATCTGAATAATCATTTATCAGGATCGACCTTGTTGCATCATTGTTCGTTTCATTGACCTCTATAACAGTATTATCTTCATCTATAATGACCATGACATTGTATTCCCTTACCTCGGTCGGTGTCCAGATGATCGGCACGATACTGGCCGAGCTGTCAAATAGGATACTATCAATGGTCACATTCCCTATCAGGGTTCCATTTGCATCAGAATCATAGATACTCACACTGACATTGGTTATGTCCGTGTCTCCAATATTATTCACGGTGACACCGATCATGACCTCATAGTTCACAACACTGGAACTGATCATTGAAATGTCACTTTCTTCTATGGTGAGGTCTGGTCTTCCGACCACATTGATCCATGTGGAATTGTAGTTATTTTCCTCATCCTGCTCGATGATGAAATTTCCCCAATCAACAGTCACATTTACCGTGTGATTCCCGAAGTCCGCCCTGTCCGTCCATGTGTAATTGATGAACACCCACTGGTACGTGTTTCTCTCTAGGAATGCCATTGGTATAATCTCAAGGATATAATCATTGGTCTCGTCAGCGAATGTGACAAAGAAATTATAGGCATCCGCATCTCCGCCATTGGAGATATTGGCCGACAACATCACGGTCTCGTCCTTTCCAACCGAATGGGTGGATACCTCAAAGGGTGGATCCAGATCTGGTCTCACATCGTTCATTTTTATGGTCACTGGTACATTATTGGACGCAAGGGTCATGACATTGTATGATGGTAATGCGATGTTCACTACATCCGTGAATACATCCGTGGATCCCACGAAGTTGGATGTCAGCCTGTAATTGCTCACCGAGGCCGAGCTCTGATGTACTGTTTGATTTATTATGTCGCTCAGGGTGGTGAATTGGATGTATCCATCCACATCGGTGATCCCATTATTTGCCAATAGAGCCTGCAGATAGTTGGGTACCAGGTATTCCAGGTTCACAGCCGCATTCTCTATCGGCCAATTATTAGCATCCAATACTGTGACGTCTATGCACCTGTAAAGTTTGATCTCGGCATTGTCCTGTGCCCAGACAATTGGTGTGGTCATGGTCAGGGCTATCAGGTCAGCAGTTGAATCTCCACCAAAGGAGGTCAATGCCTTCCTGAAGGTCGTATTCTCTACTTTAAGGGTCACGGCTCCTGATGGAGCACTGAAGATCCCACCAATATCTGAGTTATCAATGTAAATATTTGAATTGTCGGACGCATGGAGGTTGAGGTTCGATGGTGTGGTGCTGTCTATGATATTGACCTCGGCATTATCCATTATGAAGATATCCATGTAATAACCGTTCGTGGAGACAACCTCACTATCAATGTTCAGTACACCATTGTCCTTCACGATGATATTGTACTGATACGATCTCTCTTGCATCATTGTGAAATCAGCATTCTGAATACTGAGAATACCTCCTTCCTCAACAAGTACATATCCGTCCTGGTCATAATCTCCACTTATCGCGAAGTTCCCTGCGAATCCCATGGGCATGGTATCATTGACTATGAGATCCTGGAAGCCACCATCGTAGACCAGGATATTCGCGAATATCTCATTGTCAGTTAAGTCGCCTTCATCGATCTTTGCCTCGCAAGTGATCACGACCTGTATTTGATGGTAATCTATTATTCCTGGCGTCCAGGGCTGGTTGACCTGAACAGTTTGTCCGCTTAACAGGTCTGCCTGAACTTGCGTGGTCCCTATCTGGCCTAGCGGGTTTCCGTCCATATCATAGTCATAGAATTCTATACTGATATTTCCAATGGCATCTTCGCTTCCCTCATTTGTCAGGTCAACGGTGATGAGGATATTATCACCCATCATGGGTGTCTCATCATCAAAGACCAGGTTCTCAAGTGTTGGGTTGGGCTTTGGCAATATCGTGATCTGTGCGAATGCGGTATTATTATCCTCATTGTATTCAATATTAGCATTATTTGAATCCACCCAGACATAGATGTCATAGGTACCGTTGGTCGTGGGTATCCAGTTCACCGAGGTCTCTATGTACGCACCAGGTGCTATGTCCGCAATGGAGCCAGATCCAATAAAGACGCCGTCAACCGCTGGGTCGCCTTCGTAGAAGGACACCAGCACATTGGTTCCATTGTCTCTTCCACCATCATTGCTGACCAAGGCGGTTATTGTGATCTCATTGTCGAAGGAGATATTATCATTTGAGAAACCTATATTCGCGGCCTCTATGGATAATTCCGGTAGTTTTGGTACGACATCAATGTAATAATCTCTGATATTGTTATCCTCATCGTCTTCAGTTACCGTGTAATTGGAGTCTATGATCACTTTGATGGTATGGTTTCCTCCGACCATGATATTGCTCCATTCAAAAATAAAGTAATCTTCGCCAAGGCCTGGAATAGAATCAATAGTGGTATTTCCGATCAAGATCGGTGCTCCAACACCATCATAGTCAAATACCTGCACAAAGACATCCCTGGCATTAGTGTTACCGAGGTTCTCTATGGTGACATTTATTTCCACAATTGTGTCTTCTACAATTATATTCGTGGCTGGTGTGAAGATCATTATGCCGGGTGTGAGGTCTGGTAGATCCACTGTGACATCCATCATTTGGACTAGTGGCGCATCGACCGTATTGTCATCTGAGGTGATCATTGGGTATGGTGAGAAATCAACATAGGTATTCCAGGATGCTACATCATATGAGATATCTACAGTGTACTCGCCGCAATGGTCACCGTCTATATCTGCATCCAGTGCAGGGTGAATATCACTCAAAAGTGGTATCATGACCATGCCATCACTGTTTGTCACATTGTAATTGTTCTCATCAATCGTGTACATGGAAACCCTGTCCATGTAATCAAGGATCCTTATATCTTCTGGACTTAGATCGCTGAGGTCGTTCATGGCATAAACATAATCACCATATGGTATGTCATTCAAATAAAATTTGTAAGTGAAATTAACGAAGGCATCCTCTATGGGATTGCTATTTGAATCAACCGCTAACATACTAGCCCACTTGTAATAATAAAGTTCAGAAGTGTCAGCGAAGAGATAGGGGGAGTCAGAGCCGACAGGGAATGCTGGATATGTGGCCGGAAGGTCATGGGTCACATTGTAGGCGTAGATATGGGAATCCAGAGAAAGGCTTGCCATATTCTTTGCCCACATATTTGGTGTTCCAGTCAATATAAAGCTACTTACCCAATCCAGTGAAATATATGTATCGATCATGGTCATCTCTGTGTTTATAAGAGCAAATCTTTCGTCCAGATCAGCCACTGCCGAAGCATCAAAGGTGGAGTTCTCGTACAGCATATCGATCCTTGAGCCAGCTATCGTAACATCATCACAGTCCGTGAAGGTCATGATCGGGCCGTCATTTGATGCATCAACCATATAGCCATTATACCAAGATTCACTCAGTACTTGTTCAGCTGTGGGATTATTTTGTAACCAATTTGGAAAATCCAGATCTTCTGTAAACGTATTGCTTAATCCAGTGATCCAGGAATCATTGACATAGACATCCGAATTGGTAATATCCAGAGTCCCTGGGAAGACCAATGCAGAATAATCCTCCATGATGAAGTCAGAGTTATCTATGGTAATATCAAGGAATGGACTCCAGGTAGCCTGGGCATTGGCTCCAGTGGTTATGGTAGAGTTGATCAGCTTGAGTGTACTGGCAGTATTGACATCCAAATAATATGCTCCATCCTGAGGGAAATTCAGGGTCGAGTTTATCAGGGTCAGAGATCCACCATTGATGATATCCAGAGGCCCGTCGTGGTCATATATCCAGGGTTCACCCGGCTTACTTTCTATGACGACATCGACACCATCAATTATCTGAGGTATTGCCATAGTGCTAGACCCGACCTCACTGGCAGTCCCAACATTGACCAGTAATAGGCCAGCGAAACCACTCAAGACCATGCACCATACGATGATGATGCTCAAACATTTTCCTGCGTAATTAACATTGTTCTTTGTTCCCCTTCTCATTAAGTCACCCCGATAGTATACTCTCTAATGCGAGAATCAATGCTTGGTGTAATACTTGTAGTAACCGTTAACCGTATATATACCTTATTAGTAAAAACAAGCCTGGTTAATATATTTATAGTAATAATAGGCTTAATAATATTCTTCATGAATCTATCTATTTTCATTATATCTCTCCTGAATTGTTCTTTGGGCCGGTATTGAAGGTATCGACCGATTTCTTTGCCTCCAATGCCAGGTTATAGGCTGAATCATATTTCTTCTCCTCCAATGCCTCTCTCGCCTTTTCCAATTTCCACGAGGCCACCTGGACCTCTGCTCCAAAATCCGCAAAGGAGTTCACATAGTAACTGGCATTATCAACCGCCTTGTAGGCCAGTGCCTTTTTCTTCTGCCGGATCCTGGACTTGCCGATGAACAGCGCTCCCATGGATATGGCAGAGGCTGCCGCGAACATGATGATGACACCCAGCCATAATTGGTTCAGCTCCTCCTCGATCTGATCATTGAGGTTTGGATCCACATAGGCCGATCCCTGGACCTCCAGGTCTATGGCTATATCCCTGTGCACGTCACCGAATTCCAGGGTTGCGAGGATGGTGTAATTCCCTTCAACCGCCAACCACATGAATGATATGTTCTTTATTTCCCCTGGCTGGATATTCTGCAAGGACGAGTCAATTACATTCTGGGTTCCATCCACCACAAGGAACAGTGAAACATTAGCCCCCAGGACCTCCACCATGCCAGTGTTCTCGATCTGGATGGTTATGGTTATATTGTCTCCGGCCGTGATATTCGTGTTCGGATAATGGTCAATGGACCTGATCTCGACCACCATGGCATTCTCCAGCACATGGACAAAGAGGTCGGATGAACCAAGTTTCACTCCGTATGGCAGGGTGATCGTATTATCTCCCAGATCCGTAGCCGAGAAATAATATTCGATCTCATTCACTCCCGCCTGGCTGGATGCCTGGCCACTATAAGAATTGCCCGATCCCGTCAAGGATGTCTGGGTCCACGTTCCTCCCACAGGTCTATGGTAGAGGAATAAAGAATCGCTGTCAAGTCCATCATCATTGATGGTCACATTGAAATGAATTGTAGAATTGGATTCATACACATCTATTGCAGGATCATGGGATATTTCCGGGGTCTGGATCGGAATTCTGAAAACCGATAAGAACTCATCCCATGAGGTGGCCTCGAACCTAAGCTCGGTATGATACCTATTATCATATATCCTATCTGGCAGGTAGATGCCTATGCCTGAAATATCTGGGTATTGAATTCCTGCATGGCTCTCCAGGATCATCATGTCCAATTGATGTGATAGTGATATGGCTCTATCGTTCAATGGCTGGCTGGTATCGGCCGCGATAAGGCTCTCCAGGAACTCTCCGAGGTCAATGAAGTATGGCTCGCCTATGTCGAAGATCGAGGCCATGGACCTCGCGGTCCTTATCTTTGCCTGATCCCGGTACATATGATCCCTTATGCAGATGGCGAACTCATTGAAGATGGGGAGGAAGTTCTTCTCCATCTGGTACAGGTCAATGGAAGAAAGTGTGGCATATGGTGTGGAAATCGTAGCGGCCTTGTAGGTCCTCACGATCTCCCTGGACAGTTCTCTGGGGTGGGTATTTGGTTCATTCGTCAAGTATTCGGATATGGCTGCATAATCCCAACCATCTGATGGCTCCTCGGCAATTGACCCAACATAAAAGTCGGCCAGCCCTCTGAGCTCATATGCATTCTCCAGGTTCCCATGCCAGCACAGGTCGGTTCCAACCACATCAATATGGTAGCCCGCCAGGGCTTTTCTCATCTCCCAGGTTGGCATCCAGGTGGTCCCGTCTCTTGCCAGTCCTCCCAATAATCCATCCCCGTGATCCCATATGATGAGGGCGGTGTTCTGAGCAGGGTATCTAGCCATTGTCCAGTCCACGAAATCCTCCAGGACCTTGGAAGAGCTCATATCTGCCTCATTCGTGGCAGGGTCGATGACCGACCCTTGATCATCGATCACTGTGCTGATTATCTGTGTGTTCAGGCCGTCTGGATCCTTGTCAACTCGATATATTTTGGAATCCCCATCTGTCGAGCCATCGAACAAAGCAATGATATTGATATCCTGGCTTGAGCCTCCAACTTCCATCTCATTGAGGTCCTTCAGGGCGGCCGAGGAGAGTGAATTGTCCCCCGCCATATAGACCATGAAGGTCCAGTCCGGAAGGCTGGATACCTCTGGGAGGTCTGCAATATCCAACAGATAAAGGGATGAATCAAGGTTCCGCTCGCAGATACCCAATATCTGGTTCTCGGGTGGCTGGAACACGGTGCTAAGCTCGATAGTGAAAGGCAGCGTGCCTTTGGTATAAAGCCAGTCATCACTGTCTCCCGAGGTCAGGTAGGCCCCATCCTCATTGCCTTCGGTGGGATGATAACCGTTCCTCTCGGCGATCTCAGATCCAATATCGATAAGTAATCCTTCACTCGCCGATATGGTCTCGATGGAATTACCCCAGGGATAATACACCAACTGCCCATAACTGTGGAAGGACATGGACAATTCAAATCTCTGATCGATCGCCAGGTCCCTGATGGCCTTGCTCTCTGCCTCGGAAAAAGCATACTGGCCACAGTAAATGGTGTCACTGGGGTTCGTGCTGGTCCCCTGAGTGCCCCAATTCTGATCATAGTTCCGGTTTATATCCACACCAGTGCCATTGGCGTTCTTGCGTGTACCGGCCTCGATGCCATCCGGGTTGACCATGGGAACTATCCATATCTCTCGGGTATCAACCCATTTTGTGACCGTACCATTTATCCCATAATTGGTCAGTAGGAATTCCAGGAGATACAGGGGTACTTCCACCGAAATGGGCTCATTGCCGTGATGCGCCCCCATGTAGAGAATATCTGGCTCGGTTGCATCATCGGTATCCACATCATCCGATATCTTGACAGCCAGGATGTCCCTTCCCTGGCTCGTATCACCAAGGTCATGAAGGCTGGCGATATCGGGGTATTCTGAAACAAGGTCATTGATCACGCTGACCATGGCATCGTAACCATGGTATGAATGGAAGGCCACACTTCTTGTCCCATTCTCCACGATCTCAATATCTGGTCGGGGTGCATTGGCAAAGGAGCCAAACCCCAGACTGGAAAGAAGCAGTAATGCTATCACTATCTGGGCAAGGTATTGGGCCTTCATGGGATATTCACCTGTCAATATCAATTGTGTATGGACTCTCCCTTGATCTGGACATCATCCACATAGAAACCGCCATCCACGGCCGCAATATCATAATGATCATAACCTAATTCTGAGGATGTGCATACCCTGAACCTGAGGATTATCTGATACCCACGCCAATTGGTCAGATCCACATTGATCTCGTTCAGGTCATCAATGTATGTCCAACCATTGGATCCAGTGGAGACGCCACTGGCCGCTCTATACGCCTGGCTCATCGAATGCCATGTCATTCCACCATTTATGGAGATCTCGACCCGGAAGCCGTCCGGTGGTGTTCCAGTATCATTGTTAAGATTGAACTTCACATAGGCTGAAAGATAAGCATTCTGAGCATTGCTCAGGTCGATCGGCATGGTCTGAAGTGAATTGTCGATACCACCTTTCATGTATCCTGTGTCGGGATCGAAATTGGCCCAGGCATGATCACCACTGTTGGCACTCATATTCATATCCGTCATATTTACCAGGTTCCATATGTCCTTATAATCATCTCCTGGAGATGGATTAATTCCATCATACCTGGATACTTTCAGATTGACATCATCTATCCACCATCCTTCTCCAAGGCCTCCACCGAACTGGGTGTAATTGAACACAAGTCTCACTTCATCCCGGTAACCCTCTGGAATGTAAGGTGAGATATCCACATTGACATAGTCCCATGCATAGGTCCCTCCACCACTCAGGCCATTCCAGCACCACTTGATGGTGGTATTGAAATCATCCAGGACATTATAATTGAAATACAATCCACCGGAGTACTGGCCAGGTGGGACCACGTACTTGAGATCCCAGTCATTGGTAGGGTCTCCATCACCATTACTGTCAACTGCATCGTTCTTGTAAGCGACCTGAAGGAAAGCTCCATTGCCTCCCTGGATGAGCTTGTACTTGTGCCAGAAGCTGAGCTTCGCACTCTCCACTCCCGTCAGGTTAAAGGTCTCGGTCACGGCCCGCTTGTCTGAATTATCATGCAATGTGCTTGCCCTGGAATCCTCTCCACCAGAACGGGTTTGATTGAATCCCGAGCCTAGTAATGCCCCGAGTTGATAGAATATATCTTCCAGATCATCCGCAGATGGAGCATGGAAGTATTCGGCACCTGTGCTGGTCGCTAATTTCCAAAGGTTATATTCCAGGGTTCCACTCTGTTGATATATCTCTGGATTTGTTGCGTAATACTGGCCATTAGTTCCATTATAAAAGGCATTGTCATTGTCCAAGGCTTCGTCTCCAGGATAAGGAGCAGGGTCAACGATCTCCGGCTCATAAGGTGGGTCATGATGTTCTAGTCCCAATCCGATAGTGAATATCTTCATTTTCGCACCTAGGAGTCCCAAGCGGTCAGTATACTGCATGGCACCGAGGCTTCCGGCTTCGAGCCACTGGGTGGTTCCCAATGGGTCATCCCATTCAAAAGTGTATTTTCCATAGTGCATGCTGTGGCCATTGTCTCCATAATCTTGAAGCCCATTATCTATATCATCCCATGGGCACCAATAGTCACTGCCACCTTCTATCCTGTTGGCTGCAATGCCTGCCTGATCCGAAGCCTGGCAGTCCGCACCATCTGACAGAACTATGACCACGGGCAACAGGTCCATAGAGTAATATGGTCTCCACCACAGATTATCCAAATATGCCTCCCCTATTGCATCCCAGAGGATGGTCGTACCAGAGGGATTGTCCATTGCGATTATCTCATCTCTGATCTTTTGTCTGCCATCAATAGGGTCTCCAGTGGCGTTGATGTAAGTATCACCAAGGCGTACAGGCAGTCTATTTAAGTTGGTTGACGCAGCCGGATCGGTAGCGAGACGACCGCCGATGCCCTCATCTGGTCCAGACCATCTTCTTTCATTATTACCGCTGAAATCCCAGATGCTCACACATACTGAATTATCAGACAGTTCATTGAGAAGGATCAGAGCCGCATTCTTCGCGGCCTCCAGCCAGGTTATGTCAGGATCATTTGTAGCATCACCGTCCCCATCACTGTCCACAGTGAGATCCTCATCTTGGTATCTTTGGGTCATTGATTTTGAGTCATCCAGTGCGAAGCTGATGAGGACATCTATCTCTCCGAATATGCCAGTCCCCTCTCTCATGTAGTATGAAGAATTGTAGGTGTGATATGTATCATCCACTACCTGAACTTCCATGCTCGCACTCTCATTCCAATCAGAGATTATATCGGTGTCCATGTCCGTGGTCGTGGTGAAGTAGTCTATGGGATTCTCCCCATTGATATTGACAACTGTTGAGTAATGGCTCCATTTATTCAGGCTACCTTGTCCACTCTCCATATCGTCCCAGAAATAATAGACATAGATGGGCATGACTATCTCATTGTTGAAGTCCTCGAATATCTCATTCACTCCAGAAACATCCGGGGGGTCCACCCTGACAGAGATATTACGGCTTCCGGCGAATAACGGCCTCCATATTACCTCGGCGGTGGTGGTGTCATCCGGGTCTATGCCCAATGAATCCGAACCGATCTGGGTATCGCCGTCCATGAACCTTACAAGTGGGGTTCCCTCGATAAGACCGGCATTGTGAATGGTTGCCTGGAGTATGTAGGCATCTCCCAGGGTCGGGTGTGCATTGGATATGCTGAAATCTATCTTGGTAATTCTGAGCTCCGTCCTCATGTCCGGCTTCCCGAACCAGTGGAATATCATGTAGCCCAGTTCTTTACTGGCATTTTCACCGTTAATGTAATTATCACCATCACCTCCGATGATGTTCATGAAGGACATGGTCATGACCACGCTCATGGAGGTATTGGATTCGTAGCGCACTCCATAGTACTC